>JANOBO010000302.1:0-13920 GCA_031411695.1 Verrucomicrobiaceae bacterium | reverse complement strand
CGCGCATGTCGGCATAGCCTTCCACCACGATGGCGCCATCCGATGTCTGCACGGCGGACGTGCAGCGCCCATAGGACTCGGGCATCGGTTTGTCAGACACGCGCATCCGGTCCAGCCGCCCGTCCGGGACGAGAGTCACGCTGTTCAAAGCGTTGCGTGAACTGAGAAACGCGACGGCTTCGGGAATGAAGGAGCGGTTTGCGCGTTCGAGATCGATGGTCTGCACGAGCTGCCACGGAAGGATTTGGGAGTGCGTCAGCAATGCCTCTGTCTGAAGACGCTTCACATGCCAGAGCCGCATCCAATTGATGCCCTCCGCCCAACTGCAGCACAGCATGGTGGCCACGACCGCACCGAGGACCGCGATGCCGCGCGCGCGCCAGTTTTCCGCTAGCCCGAGAAGCCGACTGCGCCACGCCCAGGCGAAGAGCAGCGCCACGGCGATCAGCGCGGGAGTCGTGAGCATCAGATAGCGCGACGTGTAAGTCGGCCATGGGCTTCGCGCGCCGCGGGTGGCGGCGATGAGCGCCGCATTGGCCACGCCGAAAGCGAGCACCGCCAGCCATGGCAGCGCGGCTTCGCGGCGCGGATCATCCTTTGGCAGCAGCAGGATGCGCAGCCCGAGCGCGGCGGCAAAAACGATGACCACGCAGCCGACCACCGCAGATGTCGTCATCGATTCAAACGTGGTGCCGAGGCTCAAGGGATGACCGAGCAGCCCGAGGAACGACTGCACGGTCGTGGCGACGCTGGCAGACGTGCGATCGGGATCGATGTGCCGCGCTTTCGACAACTGGCCGACATCGAAGCGTGCGGCGATGACGGCTGCAAGCGCGAGCAGGGCAAGGGTCAGGGCGATCCCTAGCGGCCTTTTTCCAGGCACGCTTTTCTCCGAGGATAGAACAAGTGTCAGCCATAGGATCGGCCCGACGAGCACGCCGCTCCCGTGGCTAAAGAAGGCGAAGGTGCTGACCGCAGCGAGCAGCGCGGCGCGATGGATGGCGGCCATGCTCCACCGCATCACCAGCAGCCCGGCACACAAGGCCACGAGCGGGACGGTCACGGTCCAACACAATCCCCATTGCCAGATTTCGGCATGAACGGGCGAAAAAAGCGCGAAACCGATCCACGCGCCGACGGCCACGGCGCCTGCGCCAGTGGCGCCTGCCAGCAACGGACGTGCAAGCCGCCAGAGCATAAGCGCGGTCACGCCCACTAGGACGATGGCCAGCGCGCAGAGATACCGCATGTCTCCATGCAGCCAGAGAAAGGTGAGATGCGTGGCAAGCGCCTCGATCGGCACAATGTGCAGCGTGCGTTGATTGAAGAACTCCGGCCACACGGTCTGCCCTTCGGTTGAGCGCTTGAAGGCGTCCACGGACAGCCAGTCGTCGATGCACGGCGCGCCATGCGACCACAATTGTGCCAGCACGATGGCGATCACCGCGGGTAATGCCAGGGCAGCCAGCGCGTAGGCATCGAACTTGCGTGAGCGGGCTAGGTCAGACTGTGGGTCCGAGTTCATGGCTCAGTGCAGCAGGGATTGAAATGAAGGCGCGCAGGCTGAGGCGAGCGGGCAGAACGTGCGGGAAGTGCAAAGCGTGTGCATCGGGGTCGAACAAATCACGGCGCATCTTGTGCGGTGAATGAATGGGCGCAACTTTTGGCTTTGCCACCCGTCCGCCTAGCAGAGTTGCGTCAAGCCTGTTGCCGCCGATAAGCGCCCGGAGACGATCCACAGTCACCGCGCTGTGGCGCCGGATGAACGAGGAGCTCATCGCGGCGAGGTGGTCTCATTTCACAGCATCTTTGTCGTGACGATTCTGCCCACGGTTGCCATACTCCGCGATCACGCATGAAGCCCATCGTCCAAATCTCGCTCGACCTCACGAACATCGATGAAGCCCTCGAAACCGCCGCGCTGGCCATGCGCGCGGGCGTTGACTGGCTCGAGGCCGGTACACCGCTGATCCTGGCGGAGGGTCTCCACGGCGTGCGCGCGCTGCGGAAGGCGTTTCCCGGCACACCCATCGTCGCTGATTTGAAGACGATGGACGGCGGATATCTCGAGGCCGAGATGATGGCAAAGGCTGGCGCTACGCATGTCGTGGTCATGGCGCGCGCTCATGCCGAGACGATCAAGTGCGTGGTGAAGGCCGGCGCTGACTTCGGCTGTAAGGTCATGGGCGATAACATGGTGTGCGAGAGCATGATCGACGGCGCGAAGTTCCTCGAAGATCTTGGCTGCGACTTTGTGATCCACCACATCGGGTATGACGAGCGCCGGGGCATCGCCGCTGCGGGCAACCGCATGCCGAGCCCGCTGGATCAACTGCGTGAAGTGGTGCGCGCGGTGAGAATCCCCGTCCAAGCCGTGGGCGGCCTTACCCTGGAACAGGCGGTGCAGTGTCCGCAATTCGGCGCGCCGCTGGTTGTGCTTGGGGCGCCGTTGACCATAGACGCGGATGCTTTCAAAACGGCCGACGGCAATCTTGAGGCATCGCTCCGTCTGATTTGTGACGCCATTCACGCGCAGGTGGTGGCGACGTAGCCGACCTTTTGCCGAGGGGTGGGGGGGAGCGCGTTTCAGGCGGGTATCCAATCGGTCAGTGTAGCCTGCGAACTACCCCCGTGAGCCCGAACGCCGCAATAGCAGTGCGTAGTCAGGGCTTCCAGACTTGAACCATTCTGTTCACCAGGGGAACACGCCTGTCCTACCGAGTACCAAGGGCTTGAAGCCCTGGCTACGCGCCCCAGTCGCTTCTTTCGGGATAAAACGGCTGATTCCTTCGGCCCGGGAGGAAGTGGATTTTTCGTTTGGTTAAAGATTATCGATTTGCAAAACAGTGCCATGAGATATATTAACCACAATAACCGAACACTCCGATTTATGAAAAACACACTCGTCCTCACTTTAAGCCTTTTAATCCTCACTGGATCTGGCGTCGCTGGCCCGCTGCTCTCCAAGGCACCACCCGCCCGACCGATCCTTCCTCCAGTGGCGGAGGCTGGCGGCTGGTATTGGGGACTCAGCGGCGGCTACCTGTGGCTGAACGATGGCCGGAGCTGCGGCTGCACGGATTTACGGTACGACTCGGGATGGGGCGCAAACGGAGTGGTGGGCTACCGGTTTGGCAACGGAATCTCCCTCGGTGTCACCGCCGGCTACCTCAGCGCCAAATATGAGTTGATCGACAATGACGCGCATTACAACTCGGGCTCGGCCGACCTGAACATGATTCCGGTGATGGCCAACGCCGCATACAATCTGGACATCACGGACACGCTCCTTCTCTATGTCGGCGGCGGCGTCGGAACGGCTTGGTCCGAACTCGAAGGCGCAGGCAGTGATGCGAAGGGCGACTGGCACTTCGCATGGCAGGGCAGGGCGGGTGTCGGCGTGAAGCTCAACGACGGAGTGACTGTGAATCTCGGCTACCGCTATGTCAGCGTGGCCGACGGTCTCTCGGAATTCGGTGATGCAAAGGGCCACATGGCCGAAGCCGGCTTCAAGCTGAACTTCTGATCGCTGCGAGGCATCGCAAAATCTCATGAAGACCCGTCCGCAAGTGGACGGGTCTTTTTTGTTTTGTGGCATGATGCCATGTGGTGAGGGGCGGCCACCGCGAGTTGACGGGCGAGGGGTAATTGACATGGTTCGCCGATGTCCGCGCGAGTCACCGCTATCTACCTTTCTGCTGTCGCCAAGCAGTTACCGCAGGCAGTGAGCGAGGCTGAGGCGCGCACCGCGCGGGGACTCGTGGGAGATCGTTACTTCGAAGGGCGCGGCACATTTTCGAATTGGGAGCCAAGAGGCCCCGGCCGCGAGCTGACGCTAATCGAGGGTGAAGTGCTCGCCGAACTCGCGCTTGATGCCGCGGAAGCGCGCCGAAACGTTGTCACTGAAGGTGTCAGGCTGGATGAACTGGTGGGAAAACGCTTCTGGATCGGCAACGTGATGATCGAGGGAATCCGTCTCTGCCCACCTTGCTCCCATCTGGATGATGTCACTGGCATGGCGCTGCTCCAGCCTCTTGCGCATCGCGGCGGACTGCGGGCGACCATTCTCTGCGATGGCGTGCTTCGCGTGGGAGATGCGATCGCCCTGGCCGAGGAAGCATGAGGGGATTTCAAAGACAAACACGCCTGTCGAGTCCGTATCAGGGAGCCATGAAACGCACGCTTCTCCTCCTGTTTTCCGCCTCGACCGTCCTCGCCGCCGACGCTCCGAAGCCCAAGCCAGCATTCCAGTACGAGACGGAGGGCATTCAGATCAGCAGGCCTTCTGCGGACGAACCTCGTGTCGTGAAGTTCGGCACGCAGTCGGTCGAGGCGGCGGCGAAATATCTCAATGACGGCGCCGTGTGCTGGGTGCGGGAGAAGACGTGCATCAACTGCCACACGACCGGCCCTTATCTCACCGAGCGTCCCGCCTTGAGTCCGCTGCTCGGCAAACCAAATGACGAGATCGTGGCGGACTTCATCAAAGGCGTGCCGGAGAAGATCATGCCGCAAAAGGAAACGGAGAAAGACGGGCACAGATATTATGGCGGATCATGGACCAGCATCTGGCGGTCGATGGGCCTGGCCGAGTGGGACAAGCATGTGACGGGAAAGCTCAGCGAGCACACGGACCGGTCCCTGCGCGAGATGTTTGAGCGCCAGTCGCCGAACGGCGCGTTCGTGAGTTTTGGAGAGGTGGAGATCCCGCACATCACCACAGACTTCGAGCTGACGCTGCAGGCGGTGCGCGCGGTCACCGCAGCACCTGGCTGGCTCGCCGGGCTGAAGGACGCCACGTTGCTAGCCCGCATTGAAAAAATGAAAAGCTGGCTCCGCGGCGCGGAGCCGAAGAACGACTACGATCGCGTGCTGAGGCTCCAGCTCGCGCATTACATGCCGGAGCTGGTGCCCCAAGCCGCGCGTGAGGATGCGTTGGCCTTGCTCACGTCGAAACAACACGCCGACGGCGGCTGGAGCACGCGCGACATGTCACCGGTCAATGACTGGCACTTTCAGATGAGTGATGTCGTGCTCTCACTCATTGCCAGCCTGCCAGATGCGGCGAATCCCGAGAGTGATGCCTACATGACGGCGTTCGCAATCGTGTTGATGCGACAAGCCAACGTGCCGGCGGACGATGCGCGCATCCGGCGCGGCATCACTTGGCTGAAGAAGGAGCAGCGCGTCTCCGGCCGCTGGTGGATGCACTCGCTGTATCGCGGGAACTACCACTACATCACATACATCGCCACCTGCCAGGCTTTGAAGGCGCTGGCGCTGTGTGACGAGCTGCCGTCGGCCGGGGCGGAGTGATGCGAGTTTGCCAAGGCCGCGCTTCTCATCATCACCACCGGCACTTCCTGTCGGCCAAGTGGCGCGCGGTCTCACTTTGCCAGCCGATGGATCGTGGCGTGAATGCTCCGTGTGAACGCTTTTCCATCGCTGCCTTTCAGCATGCATTGCAGTTCCAGGCCGCGAGCGGGAGCGAGATCGGGGATCGTGAGGTGCAAGGTCCGCGCATCGTCAGCGAGGCGCGCTTCGGTGATCCGGAGTGTGTGCTCCTCGAGATGAGGCGAGCCGTATTTAGCGCTGCGGAGCAGATCCCAAACCTTCAGCGAGTGATGCGTGATGTCTTCCGCGCCTGCCTTGTCGAGAGAATCGCTGAACGTGATGACAAGGCCGCCTGGCTGCGTGCGCCATGCGATTGGCAGATGCATCCCCGTGGCGGTGCGGCGTACGCGATACAGCCCGCCGTCCTGAATCTTGTTTGAGGCCCACACGGCCATGCCGCAGGCGTAGAGATCTCCGGTGCCGGGATGGAACCGCCCGCGCATGACACCCGTGGGGAAATCAGGCATCGGCAGCGCCACAGCGGCGCCTTGCCCGGGATCGGACTCATCTTGAAGGATGAGGTTCATCCGGCCCATGCCGTATGAGATGTCGATGAGCTTGTTGTGCAGCGGAGCCCAAGACGCAGGTGTCGCGCGCACCAGCTCGCCCGGTGAGCGGTCGAACTCGTTTGTGAGCCACACGAGCGGCTGCGCCATGGCCTTGTCAGAGGTGTCCGCCGGCGCGCCGTAGGACCACATGTTGCCGTTGAAACTTCCAGGCCGCACGAGGTTGATGCGGTTCTTCGGCGTCCAGTGGCCTTCCTGATCGGTCACATAAAAGGTGCCGTCGTCATTCACACTCACGCCATTCGCCGCACGGAATCCATTCGCCACGATCTCGGTCTTCGAGCCGTCACGCTTCACGCGCAGCAGCGTGCCGTGCTGCGGCACGAGCGGTGGCAGCGCATGGCGCGCGGACTTCGCATAATAAAAGTCACCCGCCGCGTCGGTCTGCAGGCCCATCGCAAACTCATGGAAATGCTCCGTGACCTGATGGTCGCTGTTCAGGCATTCATAGAAATCTGTCTCGCCGTCGCCATTGAGGTCGCGCAGTCTCACCAGCTGATCGCGGCACGTGATGTGGATGATTTCGTCGATGATCTTCAGCCCGAGCGGCTGGTTTAAACCTGCGGCGATGCGTCGCCACGTTTGTTTTTCCTCCGTCAGGCCATCGACGATCCACACATCACCCATCCAGGTACACACGGCGAGCCGCCTGCCATCGGCAAAGAAATCGAGTCCGCCGGGCCGCCACTGCGTGTTCCATGGATTCGCGCCTGCATCAGGAAAGCCGAGCGTGTCGCTCTCAATGCCATCACCCGTGATGCGTGCGCCGACCGTTGCGGGCAGACTCACCGCCCACTGTGGCGGAGCCCCTTGCGTGAGGGCGCTCACATCCTCTGGCGGCGAGATCGGTTTCATCGCCGCAGGCGCGACCAGCTTCGATGCGATGCGCACCGTCACGCGCTCCGCCTCGGCGCGCGCCGGGACGCGGAGGACATGAAAGCCGTCGGCGACCGCTAGCCGAGCCGCTTTCTCTCCGGACAAAGTCACGCGCTGCGTCGCATCGGCCACGCGCATTTCGAGCGCCGCCTCGCCCGGAGCGATTTGGAGCGACCGCGTGAAGACGAGCTTCCCATCGATCACCTCGCAGCCGGGTGATTCTAGCACTCGCGTCTGTCCGACGCTGAAACGCATCACCACGCGCTGACCGTGGTGCGAGAGACCTTCGTGCCGCAGCCATGAGCGCGGCAGCGGACCATAGGGCTTGTGATCGAGGCCGAGCTGCCGTGCCTCATCGTAGCGCCCAGTCGCAGGATCCGCCCAGCCGGCGGTGTTTGGATTCACGAAGGCCGTCTTGCCGACGATCTTCGTGTGCGTGCCGTGGGAGCCGTCAAACGCTATGCCGCGCCAGTCGATGAACTTCTCACCACTCCACGCGGCCGCCACGCGCATCGTGTCGTGATCGTAAAGCATCCACACGCGGCCCTTGCTCACGCCGCCGGCCCCTTCGTCGAGCCGCACCGCGATGCCCTTGTATGCGATGTTTCCCGGCGCGGCCTCCAGCGTCCACATGAGGGCGGGACCAAAGTCCATGCGCAGATATTTCGGCCCCTGCTGGAACTCCTTCATAGCCGCACTCTCGACAAACTCGCCGCGCGGCTTCGGCAGCTTCGCCAGATACGCCTCCGTCACAGGCTGATACGCGGCCGCATTCGTGGGCCGCACGAACTCCTCCCGCACATAGTGCGCCACATCGTATCTCTGCGCGGGAGTCAACATCGGCCACGGCGGCATCAGACCGAGGCCCGTCGTCAGGGTGCGGTAGATGCCGTGCAGATCGCCCCCGTTCTTGAAGGCCTCCTTCCAAAACGCGCGCGAAAGCGGCAGCGAGCCTGCCTTCTCCGGCGTGCCGTGGCAGGCGACGCACAGCGTCTGGTAAAGCGCCTCGCCCCGCTTCTTAGCCGCGTCATCCAGTTTCCGGATCAGCTTAACGTGATCGACCGCGAGTTCCGCAGGCGACTGCGGCAGGGTTGGCGGAATCTGCGCGTGCGACAGACTCGACGCGATGAACAGGATGGCGAGGGAGAGGGCGGGTAGGCGAGGCATGAGGAGCGGAGGCAAGCGTGTGCGAACAACAAGTCATCGAACGCCACAATTGGACAGGCCAAATTCATGGCACCCGTTTCACGTCTTTTCCATTCGGGTGTGCGGTCCGATGGTTTGAGGGGCTAAGGACGCACCAGGCGCAAAGAGATGAGAAGGCTCCCGAAAGGCCAGAGTCGCCCGGCTAGTTTGCCGCCTCGGCGCGCGGTATGACGGGCTGCTCGACCGCGCCAGTGTCCATCTTCTTGATCACGGCTTTGCGGCGGAGATCGGCGAGCCATTTGTCGAGGGACTCCTTGGACTTCTGCGCGTCGATGACGCGCTCGATGTCGGGGCGTACTTTCTCGAGCGGAGTGGCATCACCGAGTTTTTTGGTGTCGCAGTAGATGACGATGAAGCTGGTTTCTTCTTCGAGCACCTGGCTCACTCCGCCGTTTTTCAAGGCAAAGGCCGCGTCGGCCATGGTCTTCTTCATCTGTTTGCGCTCCATCCAATCCCACGCACCACCGCCCTCGGCGCGGCTGTCCTGCGAGTAGGTCTTGGCCATCGAACCGAAGTCCGCGCCAGCGACGATCTTCGCCCGGATTTCCTGCGCCAGCTTCTTCTGCTTCTCGATGGATGCGTCCGCATCGCCGGTGAACTTGGGGATCGTGACGGTGCTGATCTTGATCATGTCCTTGTCACGAAACTTGTCGATGTTCTTCTGGTAGAACTCCTCCACCTCACGCGGCGTGGCCGGCGGCTGGTCGCCTCCATGGCGGCCGCGCATCACATTGACGATGATCATCTTCTCGCGCAGATCGCGGAATTTCTTCATGCCCATGCCGGTCTTCGCCAGCTCGGTGACAAACGCATCGCGGTCTCCCTTGAAGCTCTCGCGGACGATGGTGTTGATGTCGTCCTCAACGTATTGGGACTTGATGGTGCCGCCCATCTTCGTGAACTCGGAGAGGATCAGCTCGCGGTCGATCAGGCTGTCTAGCGCGGTGGATTTGAGTTCGGCCGCCTCTTTGGCGAAACCTTCGGGGTCTTCGCGATGCTTGAAGCGCAGCATCTGCTCCTGCGCGGTGATGGCGTCGCGCACCTCGGACTTCATGATCGGCTTGCCGTTCACCACAGCGGCGATGCCGTTGGTGTACGTCTGCGCGTACGCACTTGTGGAAGGCGAAAATGTGGAGGCGGCCAGCAACACGGCGGCCAGCGAGGAGAGGGTCTGTTTCGACATAAACTTAGAATGTTCTGAGAAGCTCGAGGGCTTCCTTCAACAGTAGGAACCCCTCCTTGGCTGTCAATCGTGGAAACTTTCCGTTCAACTGCACGAGCTGTCCGTTGCGCGTGAGGATGAGCTTTTGGTTTTTGATCTCCACTTCACTGATTCCGGCGTGCGCCGCCGCGAGGCGGATGGCGCCGCAGGTGAGGAGGTTCTGCACCGCATGGGGCAGGGGGCCAAATTGATCCTGCCACTGCTCCTCGAGCTCATCGAGTTCACGACGGACCATCACCTCGCCGAGCATGCGGTAGGCTTGGATCCGCAGCTTCGCATCCTCAATGTAGGTCGATGGAATAAACGCGCCCGTCGTGCCCGGCAGCGCGCCGGCCATGAGCGACTCACTGAGGCAGAGAAAATCCGCGCGTACTGACACCTCGACCGGGCGTGCCGAGCGGCGGCCTTGGGATTTGTTCACCGCCTGCTTCAGCATCTGGCAGTACAAATCAAAGCCGACCGCCGCGATGTGACCGCTCTGCGCGGTGCCCAGCAGATTGCCGGCGCCACGGATCTCGAGGTCGCGCATGGCGATCTTGAAGCCGGAGCCGAGTTCCGTGTATTGCTTGATCGCGTTCACGCGCTTCCGCGCATCGCCTGCGGTGACGGCGTCACGCGGCAGCAAAAGATGCGCGTGCGCGCGGGTGCCGCTGCGGCCCACACGGCCCCGAAGCTGGTACAGATCCGCCAGGCCGAAACGATCCGCACGGTCGATGATGATGGTGTTCGCGTTCGGGATGTCCACCCCGCTCTCGATGATGGTGGTGCAGACGAGCACATCAGCCTCGCCATCGACGAAGCGGTGCATCACGTCCTCGAGCATCTCGCCGTCCATTTGTCCGTGCCCGACGAGCACCCGCGCGCGCGGGCAAAGCTTGCGGATGCGGTCCGCCGTCTTCTCGATGGTCATCACGCGGTTATGCAGGAAGAAAATCTGCCCGCCGCGGTCCAGCTCGGCGTCGATGGCGGTGCGGATGATGCGCTCGTCAAAAGGGCTGATGGTCGTCTGCACCGGCGTGCGATTCGGTGGCGGCGTCTCGATGGTGGACATGTCACGCATGCCCATCAGCGCGAGGTAAAGGGTGCGCGGGATCGGGGTGGCGGAGAGCGTTAGCACATCAATGAGGCGGAACAGTTCCTTGAACCGCTCCTTGTGCTTCACGCCGAAGCGTTGCTCCTCATCCACCACCACGAGGCCGAGATCCTTGAAGCGCACGTCTTTTGAAATGAGGCGGTGCGTGCCGATCACAATGTCCACCGAGCCGTCGGCGATGCCCTTGATGATCTCCCGCTCCTTGTCGCGCGGCGTGAGGCGGCAGAGCATCTCCACCGTCACGGGGAACTCGCTCATGCGCTCGCGGAATGTCTTCCAATGCTGCGAGGCCAGCACCGTCGTGGGCACCAGCACGCCGACCTGCCGGCCGCTCATCACCGTCTTGAACGCCGCGCGGATCGCGATCTCCGTCTTGCCAAAGCCAACGTCCGCGCATAGCAGCCGGTCCATCGGCCGCTCGGACTCCATGTCGCGTTTGATCTCGTCCACCGAGCGCAGTTGGTCCGGTGTCTCGCGATACACGAATGAGTCCTCAAACTCACGCTGCCACTTCGAGTCCGGCGGATGCGCGTTCGCCGTCAGCGTCGTGCGCTCCGCCTGGATCGAGAGCATCTTCGCCGCGAACTGCTCCACGCTTTTCTCAGCCGACTTCCGTGTCTTTGCCCAGCGCCCGTCGCCGATCTTGCTCAGCGTCGGCTTCCGCCCGCCGACGCCCACATAGCGCGAGATCATGTGCGCCTGGGACAACGGCACGAATAGCTTGCCGCCCTCAGCGTATTGCAGCACCAGCACCTCATCCTTCCGGTCCACCTCACGCACCTCGATGCATTCAAAGCGGCCGATGCCATACTCGGCGTGCACGACGTAGTCCCCCTCCTTCAGATCACGCAGCAGATCGCGCGCCTGCCGCAGCGCCTGCGCCTCATCCAGCTTCGATCCGCGAATGCGGCGTGTGTTCTGATGCCTCCCGAAAATTTCCGCGCCCGTGAGCACCGCCGTCTTTGCCGACGGGATCGTGAACCCGCGAAAAAGAAGGCCAAGCTGCGGCTCGATGCCGAGCTGCGCGATCTTCTCCCGGCCGACCAACTCCTCGAAGCGCTCGCGCTCCGCGTCGTTGTGAAAAAACACCAGCGTCCTCCAGCCCAGCGCGTGCCACTCCGCCACCTGCATGTCGAACTGCCGGCGCCGCGCCTCGTGCAGCACGAAGTCCGAGGCGTCGAACACACCCAGCGGGTTTTCATGGATGGCCGTCGAGAAATCCTCGATGCCCTCCGCCGTCGAGCCGCTCGTCACCGTCACATGCACCGTCACGTCCGGGCCGCACTCCACCGCGATCACCACATCATCGCCGGTGATGTGATCCCGCACACGACCCTGCGCTGCCGCAGCGTCATCGATTTGCAGCACGACCGACGCCTTCTCCATCCGCCGCACGGAAGCCTGCGTGTGGATGTCAAACGCGCGGATCGACTCGATCTCATCGTCGAAGAACTCCACGCGCAGCGGCTCCTCACCATTCCACGAAAAGAAATCCAGGATGCCGCCCCGCCGTGCAAACTGGCCGCGCTCGCCAACGACAGGCACGCGCTCGTAGCCCGCCGCGCCCAGCTTTTCCATCAGCGCCTCGCCGTCCGTGCGCGCCCCGGCCTCGAGTTCGAAGCGGTTCGACTCCATCTCACGCCGCGTCGGCGCCGTCTCATCCAGGCTGTCCGCCACCAGCACCACCGCACGCTCAGCGCCTTCGCGCAGTCGCGTCAGCGCGGACACACGCTCCGCCGTCGTTTCGGGATCAGGCAGCGATTCCGCAGCACCCGCTGAAAGGCGTGGAAAATAAAGAGCCGACGTGCCCCACACCGCCAGCTCCGCATGGATGTGATCCTGCATCCGCGAGTCCGCACAGAGGATCCAGTGCCGACGCTCTGGGCTCCGCACGCGCCCCGCGTGCAGCACCATCGCCACCGCGAACGGCCACGCATGCTGGCTGATGTGATCGAATGCAACGGGTGCATGTTCCGGGGGCGAAATCCCAGGGCCTTCACGCTTGCCCACCCCATCCGAATCGTGCGTTGAGTCCGCTTGCGACGACTCCAAACTCCCGGAAGGCGGCACGCCTGCTAGCTTTCCCGCAAACTCCGGCACGGAAGACACCCCGAGCACCAGGGCGTGCGCCTCCACCCGATTCCCGTGCGTGACCGGGAGTGGCGTTCTCTGTCCTCGTCGTTTGCGGGCGGGCAGGGTGTTCAGATTCACTTCGTGGCTTGGCGGCGAGTTGCCGGACTGATTGCTTCAACTTTCTGGCGCGGAAATCAACAGCGAGCAGAATACGCCTCACAGCCCAATCGCGATGCGCAGGCAGCAGGCGATAACTCGAAGCGTGCCCCCGACCGATGAACCGCTCGGGCCCGGCTCCGGACACTGGCACAAATGAGCGGGCCCTCCACTTCCCTGTCAGAGACCCGCTGACCTTTCCGTTTCAAGACGCACACGCATGAACATCGCCTCCAAACGCCACATCGACCGCCGTGCTTTTCTCCGTGGCGCGGGGACTGTTCTCTCGCTGCCGTTTCTGGATGCGATGATTCCTGCGTTTGCCACGCGCGCGCAGGCTGCGGCGGCACAGCCTCCCGCACGCTTGGTGGCCATGTGCGCCACACTGGGGTTTCACACGCCGTTTTTGTTTCCGCAGGAGACGGGCGCGGACTACACACTGACGCCGTATCTCGAGCCCTTGAAGGCGCTGCGGAATGATTTCTCCGTCATCTCGGGCCTCCAGCATCTGGAGCAAAGCGGCGCAAACGGCCACACTTCGGAGATGACCTGGCTCACTTCAGCGAAGCATCCCGGTCTCGCCGGTTTCAAGAACACGATCTCCATCGACCAGCTCATCGCCGAGAGCATCGGCACGCAGACGCGCTTTCCGAGCCTGGTGCTCGGCACGGGAAGAGATTCAATGTCGTGGTCGTCCAGCGGAGTGCCGCTTCCCGCCGAGGATTCGCCTTCGCGGGCCTTTCAGCAGCTCTTTGTCGAGGGCACCCCCGAGGAAGTCGCGGCGCAGGTGCGCGGCTTGAAACGCGGGCGCAGCATCCTTGACACGATCACCGGCCAGGCGCGGAGGTTGCAAGGCGAGCTGGGAAAGCGTGATCAGGAGAAACTCGACGAATATTTTTCCGCCGTGCGCGATCTCGAAGGCCGTCTTGTGCAGAACGAGGCATGGGCCCAGCGGCCGAAGCCAAAGGTGGACGCGAAGCCGCCGACGGACATCCAGCGGCGCACGGACGCCATCGGTAAAATGAACCTGCTGCAGGACATCGTCTTGCTGGCGCTGCGTGCTGACTCGACGCGCACGGTGACGCTACGGCTGAGCGGAATGAACGCGGTGCCGGAAATCGAAGGTGTGAAGAATGACTGGCATAATCTCTCCCATCACGGCCAGGACCCTGACAAGATCGAGGAGCTGAAGGTCATCGAAACGGCTGAGTTCAGCGCGCTGGCCGGCTTTTTGGAGAAGCTGAAGCAAACGCAGGACCACGGCCGCTCACTGCTGGAGAGCACTGCGGTGATGTTCGGATCGAACCTTGGCAACGCGAGCGCGCACAGCACGG
>JANOBO010000301.1:0-20765 GCA_031411695.1 Verrucomicrobiaceae bacterium | reverse complement strand
GATCGCGGAGCTGGATGCTTCGGTCGGCGAAATTATGTCGGCGATCAAGACGGGTGGCATTGACGACCGCACGCTGGTGATTCTCTTTTCCGACAATGGTCCCTTCCTTTCGTATGGCACGCACGCTGGCTCGGCACGTCCATTGCGTGAAGGGAAACTGACCACATTCGACGGAGGAGTGCGCGTGCCGTGCATCATGCGCTGGCCTGGGAGGATAGCGGCGGACCGTGTGTGCGATGAGCCCGTGATGGCCATCGATCTGCTGCCGTCGATCGCGGAACTGATCGGAGGAAAACCGTCAGCCAGGAAGATCGACGGACGCAGCATCGTGCCTTTGATGCTTGGCGAAGCTGGAGCGCGCTCACCCCATGAAGCGCTGTTCTTTTACGCGGGCGATGAACTGCAAGCGGTGCGCATGGGAAAGTGGAAGCTGCATTTTCCACACGAGTATCTGACCGTGACGGAGCCGACGCGCGCTGACGGCAAGCCCGCTGGCTTTGGAAAGCTGAAGCCGCTGTCAATCACGCAGTCGGGCATCCAGGGCATCGCCAGCCGTCACGGGTATGGGGTGAAGAAGCTCGAGGAGTCGCTGTTTGATCTGGAGAACGACATCGGCGAGACGAAGAATGTTTTGCAGGAGCACGCCGATGTGGGGGCGCAGATGAAAAGGCTGGCGGCCGCGATGCGCGTGGAACTCGGTGATGGATTGACGGGGGTGACGGGTAAAGAAATCCGTCCGGCGGGGGAGGCGGCAAACTGAGATGATCATCATGCATCGGTTTGATCACTTTCCGCGAACGATGATGCGAATCCTCCGAAGTCCCCTCTCCCCAAGGGAGAGGGAGCCCATGGCGCTTCGCGCCCCAAAAATACGGATGTCATCAAGCTACAGGAAAGCGAAAAGCGTCAACTCCCTCTCTCTTGCGCAGGGGGCTGGGGTGAGGGGGAAATGGTTCTTCGCGCAGAAACGCCACTGCATTCTCTCAACTTCAATCTCTGCTCGATTTGCGTCCCACTGAAGACTGGCCGCCCATCTCACCTCAACCAACTGACATGTCGATAGCCACCAAACGAGGAGACACAGGCGAGACGGACATGCTGTTCGGCTGCCGATTGCCGAAGAGCCATCCGCGCATCCACGCGCTCGGCGCGGTGGATGAGCTGAACGCCGCGCTGGGACCTTTGCGCGTGTCGGGGCTGCGCGCAGAGACGAAAGTGTTCGTGGGGCAGATTCAAAAGTGGCTGATCGCGTTGATGGGCGAGCTGGCGACGCCTCCGGGCAGCGAGCAGCGGTATCGCGACACGCATCCCGAGCAGATCGACCCTTCGAAGATCGAGTTTCTCGACGGCTGGGTGTCGCGGTTGGAAAAGGACGGCTGCCTCGAGTTCAAAGGCTGGGCTTTGCCTGGCGAGGCTGGCGTGATGAGCGGCGCGCTCGCGGACATCGCGCGCACCGTGTGCCGCAGAGCGGAGCGCAGCGTGGTCGATCTTGAGGGCACATCGGAAGCGGTGCCAAGCGCGGACATCGTGCGATTTCTGAACCGCCTGTCCGATGTGCTCTGGCTCATCGCCCGATGGGAGGAGCGCGCCGCATGACCGCGCATGGCAAGGCGGTGCGCATGCTGGTGCTGACTTGCTTCATGTGGGCGCTGAGTTTCCCGACGATCAAGGCGCTGGCCATGCTCCAGTCGGCCGCCGTGCCGGACGCGGGCTCGTGGCTGTTTTCCGCAGCGACGATGGGCGCGCGTTTTTCCCTCGCTGCCATGATCACCGCCGCCGGGGCGATGGTGCTGCGCGGTGGATTGCGCGTGGTGCGGAGCGAGCTGGTGCAGGGCGCGGGCATCGGGGTGTTCAGCGGCTTGGGGATGTTGCTACAGGTCGATGGGCTGGCGCATACACAGGCGTCCACGTCGGCGTTCCTCACGCAGGGCACCGTGCTCTTCATTCCTCTGGTGAAATGGGTGTGGCAGAGGCAGCGGCCCGGCGCGTTGGAGGGAGCGTGCTGCCTGCTCGCGCTGGTGGGCATCGCGGTGCTCGCGCAGTTCGACTGGGGAACCTTTCGCATCGGCCGTGGTGAGGCGGAGACGCTCGCGGGCGCCGCGCTCTTCACCGGGCACATCTTGATGCTCGAAGCGCCGGTCTTTCGATCAAACGATGCGGTCAAGGTCTCGGTGGTGATGTTCGCGGTCATCGCCGCGCTTTGCATTCCGCTGACGTTCCTCATCGGTCCGGGCGCGGGCGGCGCGTGGCGTTCCTTCTCTTCTCCGTCATCATGGTGCCTGCTCGCTGTGCTGGTGGGCCCATGCACGCTGCTCGCCTATCTGTGGATGAATCACTGGCAGCCTCGCGTGAGTGCGATCACCGCTGGATTGATCTACTGTTTGGAGCCGGTGTTCACCAGTCTCGTCGCGCTCGTGCTGCCCGGCTGGCTCTCCGAGCTGACGGGAGTCGGGTACGCAAACGAGACGATCACGCGCACGCTGCTGATCGGCGGTGGGCTGATCCTCGCCGCCAACGTGCTGATGATTGCCGGCACGAAACCACCTGCCGCGCTCAACGAACACGGCGTGTGAGACGCGGTGCACTCGCCTACTCGCTCTCGGCCTCAGCGATGCTCGATGACAGTGTCCTTCACGAAGCGCACCTTCGGCAGCACGGCGTATCTGTCTTCCGCTGAGCGATAGCCTGCGGGGCAAAGCACGGCGGTGGTGTGGCCGGTTTTATCGAGGCCGAGGATTTCATCGAACTTCGCGGGCACGAAACCTTCCATCGGGCATGTGTCGATGTGCAACAGCGATGCGGCGAGCATGAACTGGCCGAGCGCGATGTAAGCCTGGAACTTGGCCCACTGCGTGAGGCCGCCTTGTTCCGCGAGCTGCCCGCGGAATCCGGCGACCATTTTTCGAAAGCCCAGGAGCGCATCCGCCGTGCCGCCGCGCACCTCGACCATGCGCGCGATGTTTGCGTCGATGTGGTCCTCACCCAGTTCTTTCGGAACGGCGATGACAAGAAGGTGGGAACAGTCAGCGACCTGACGTTGATTCCATGCATGGGAGACGAGGGACTCGCGCAGAGCCTTGTCCTCAATGACGAGAAACTTCCACGGTTGCAGGCCAAATGAGGAAGGCGTGAGCACGAGCATTTCTTCAAGCGCCGACCAAGTTTCAGCCGGTATTTTCAAGGCGGGATCGAATGACTTCGTGGCGTAGCGCCAGTTCAGGGAGGAGATGAGTTCAGAGGGGAGCATTAGCGTGTGGTGTTGTTTCGAGTTCCGCTGCTTTACGTCGGGATCAAGGAAAAGGTTGGCACTTCCCCAACGGGTGGATCTCAATCGCCGCGGCAGAGCAACACGCTTGCGGCGGCGGTGTCCTTTGTGTGGGTGAGGGAAACCATCGCTCTCGTGACGCCTTTGCTCTCCGCAAGGGCGCGTGCACCGCCGTGCAGCACGATGGAGGGCGTGCCGCTCTCCGCGCGCGTCACCTCGATGTCCAGCCAGCTCACGCCTTCCGCGAACCCGGTGCCGAGAGCTTTCGCGGTGGCTTCCTTAGCGGCGAAACGCGCGGCGAAATGCATCGCCGGATCCGCGCATCGGTCGCAATAAGCGATCTCGGCTGGGGTGAAGGTCCGTGCCTTGAACCGGTCTCCATGCCGCTCCAAAAGATCGCGGATGCGCGAGACCTCGACGAGATCCAGGCCGATGCCGGTCACGCTCATGAGCCGTATGGGGCGAGCGCGTGCAGCATCTCGCGCACGGCGGAGCGGAGACCGATGAACACCGCGCGGGAGACGATGTGATGGCCGATGTTCAGCTCGGTGAGATGTGGCACGGCAAAGAGGTCGGCGATGTTCCCGGTGGTGAGCCCGTGCCCCGCGTTGATCTGCAGGCCGAGCGAGCGTCCGAGTTCAGCGGCGGCCTTGAGGCGTGCGATTTCCTGCGCGCGCGCTGTTCCGACACGATTGGCGAAGGTGCCCGTGTGCAGTTCGATCATGCGTGCGCCGATCGCGGCGGAGGCGCGGACTTGATCGAGGTCGGGGTCGATGAACATGCTGACGCTGGAGCCGTTTTCCTGAAGACGGGTCACCGTCTCATGCAGCGCCTCTTTTTGCCCGGCCACGTCGAGGCCGCCTTCCGTCGTCACCTCCTGCCGATGCTCCGGCACCATGCACACGAAGTCTGGCCGCACGTTGAGCGCGATGGCGAGAATTTCGGGCGTGTTTCCCATCTCGAGGTTCAGCTTCGTGGCGATTTCCTTTCGCAGCAGATGAACATCCGCATCCTGGATGTGCCTGCGATCAGCGCGCAGATGCACGGTGATCGAGTGCGCGCCGGCAGCTTCTGCCTCAAGCGCGGCCTGCAATACAGACGGCTCCGCATTCGGCGACTCCAGCATGTCCCGATAGCGCGCCTGCCGCAGCGTGACGACGTGATCGATGTTGACTCCAAGAAGAAGGGGCATGATCCGGGATGCGGGATTCAAGCGAACAACGCTTCGATATCGGCACTTAATCTTGTCTCTGGATTGGTGATCATTCCTTTGGATGCGAAGACTTGGTTGTTGTCGGGAAGGAGAATGGTCACAAGCCGGGGGGCGGGATAAACAACCCAGCAAGACTTCACCCCATCGGCCAGATCAGCATCGACGTCGCTGATGATGTCCTGCATGACTCGTGATCCCGCAAAGAAATCGATTGTGATCTTCGGCATCTCCGCCATGCGGTTCATGTCTCGACGGAAATCAACGGGACGTTTTGGATAGACGCTGAGAGCCGGGACTTGGACCTCGCCATCGATGCAGACGGCGACATTGCTCAAGAAATCAAACCGTTCATCCTTTGACAGCTCAACGGCGAGCCTGCATTGAACGAGTCTTTGGAGGAAAGCTGATGCCGAGGTTGCGATGCCGGTTCCGCGCCTCATCGTGCGTTCAAGAACGGTCGTGCTCATGGCGGCAAGGGTATCATACTCGGTTTGCCGGACAACCGGCGATTGGGTCAATGCAGGAAGTGCCTGTGCCCCGTGAAGACCATCGCCATCTTCCGCTCGTCGGCGGCGGTGACGACCTCCTCATCGCGCATGGACCCGCCCGGCTGGATCGCGGCCGTAGCGCCGGCCTCGCCGCAGGCGATGAGGCCGTCGGCAAAAGGGAACATGGCATCGCTGGCGACGACGCTGCCTTCCAGGGAGAGGCCCGCCTCCTTCGCCTTCCAGATCGCGATGCGACAGGAGTCCACTCGCGACATCTGTCCGGCGCCGATGCCGAGCGTGCGGTCGTGTTTGGCAAAGACGATGGCGTTTGATTTCACATGCTTCACCACGCGCCAGGCAAAGCGCATTGCCTCCAGTTCCTCGCGCGTCGGCGGCCGCTTGGTCTTCACCTTGTTTTCGAGATCATCGAGGCCCATCGCGCGAGGGTCCGCGTCCATGACCAGGACGCCGCCAGGTGCGGAGCGGATGACCGGCTCACTTAGCGCCTCGGCCACGGTGGGCAGCATCTGGATGAGCCGCAGATTCTTCTTCTTCTGCAAATGCGCGCGCGCGTCGGCGTCGAAATCAGGCGCGATGATGATGTCGGTGAAGATCTCCGAGATGAGCTTCGCGAGCGAGAGCGTCATGGAGCGGTTCGTGACGATCACGCCGCCAAACGGCGCTTGCTTGTCGGTCTCGAAGGCCTTCTGCCACGCCTCGCGCAGGTCTTCATCCGCGCAGCCGACTCCACACGGGTTTGTGTGCTTCAAGATCGCGACGGTCGGCCGGCGAAACTCTTGGACGAGGCCGGCGGCGGACTGGATATCGATGACATTGGTGTACGACAAATCCTTGCCGTGCAGCTTTGCGAAGTGATCACCGAAATGACCGTAGAGCGAGGCTGCCTGATGCGGGTTGTCGCCATAGCGCAGTTCAGCGTAGAGCGGCAGGCTGAGATTGAAAGTCTTCTGCGTCGTCTGTTCCTTGTTCAGGAAGCTGGCGATGGCGGAGTCATACTCCGACGTGCGGTGGAATACCTTCCACGCCAGGTTTTCGCGCGTGGCCATGGTCGTGTCGCCGTCGTTTTCCTTCATCTCGGCCAGCACCTTCGTGTAATCGGCAGGGTCGGTGATGACGGTGACCCACTTGTGGTTCTTCGCGGCGGATCGCAGCATCGACGGCCCGCCGATGTCGATGTTCTCGATGGCGTCCTCGAGGGTCACGTCCTTTTTCGCCACCGTCTGTTCGAAGGGGTAGAGATTGATCACGATGAGATCGATCGCCGGGATGTCGTGCTTCCTCGCGTTCTTCTGGTCTTCCTTGTTATCGCGACGCTGGAGCAGGCCGCCGTGGATCTTCGGATGCAGTGTCTTCACACGGCCATCGAACATTTCCGGAAAGCCGGTGTGCTCTGAGACCTCCTTTGCCTTCACGCCATTGTCCACGAGATGCTTCGCGGTGCCACCGGTCGAGAGGATCTCCACTCCCATCGCCTCCAGGCCGCGTGCAAAGTCGAGGATGCCGGTCTTGTCTGAGACAGAAAGTAACGCGCGCTGGATGGCCATGAATGAGAGAGGTTTCGGATCGGGGGTGGGGACTTAAGGATGGAATCAACCGATGCCAAGATGATTTTCGTCACGGTGCTGACGCAGGTGTCACCGGCACCGCGACCGGCACGGTGTACTCCGCATAATACTTCCGCGCGCCAAACTCGATGTAGCGGTCGTCGCCGCTTTTCAAATAGTGCCGCGTGGGGGCGGGTGCGTCGTTTGATCTGGACGGCCGCGCCTCGGTGTAAACGTAATACCTGCCCGTCGATTCCCGGTCCACCTTCAGCATGTCCTCGTCGCGGCGGACTCTCGGCTTGAAAGTGCGGCGGTACAGGCCCTTTGGCTGACCCTCAAACTTCAGGTTCGCGCCGAAGAAGTCGTTTCCCCCAAGCATCGCGGTGTAGGAATAATACTGCGTGTCGCCCAAGGCCGTCGGGTATTCAGTCCAGTCAAATTGGCCGCGCCCCAACTGCACACGCCACGCAAACACCACGACAGGCAGGCAGCACACCGCCCACAGGAGCATCATGCGCCCAGGTGTGTCACGAATTTGATTGCGGCTCATCGTGCGATCATGCGGCAGGAAGCCCCACAATCAAGAGTCCGGGCACTGCTGAATCCCATTCTGAAACACATCGAGTTTTCAATTGACACTCCCGATCACAAACCTATCCTCCCGGCTCTTTTCCCCGGATTGCCGCGGCGTTTCAGCCGCCCGGTTTTCCACTTCCCGCCCGCATCGTCCACGTTATGAAAACCTTTTCAGCCAAAACCGAAGAACAACAGCGCCAATGGTACATCATTGACGCCAAAGACCAGATACTTGGAGATGTGGCCGTCACCGCCGCTAACATTCTGCGCGGCAAGACGAAGCCCGTTTTCACCCCGCATGTGGACACCGGAGATTTCGTGGTCGTGGTGAACGCCGCGGAGGTGCGCCTGACCGGCAAAAAGGAGACGCAGAAGCAATACATGACCGTCAGCGGTTACGTCGGCCGTGAGAAGCGTGAGTCCGTGGAGCGTGTGCGCGCCCGTCGTCCGCAGGTGATCGTGGAGCGCGCCATCAAGGGCATGATCCCGCACAACTCGCTGGGCCGGAAGGTCTTCACCAAGCTGCGCGTCTATCCGGGCGCCGAGCATCCGCATGAGGCGCACACCCCGAAGGCCGTGAAGATCGCGTAATTCCAGATCCCTTTTCCTTTTCATGAGCACCCCCACCAAGTCCGCCACAGGCCGCCGCAAGACCGCCGTCGCCCGCGTCCGCATCGCCGAAGGTTCCGGCCAGATCGTCATCAACGGCCGCGCGTTTGAAGACTACTTCACCACCGTGACGCTGCAAAACCAGCTCACCGTCCCGCTTCAGCTCACCAACACGCGCCAGACCACCGACGTCTTCGCCAACACCAACGGTGGCGGCATCACCGGCCAGGTCGGCGCGATCCGCCTCGGCATCGCCCGCGCGCTGATCGTGCAGGATCCGACGCTGCGCGGTGTGCTCAAGAAAGGCGGCATGCTCACCCGTGACCCGCGCGCCAAGGAGCGCAAAAAGCCAGGTCGCCCCGGAGCCCGCAAGCGCTTCCAGTTCTCGAAGCGTTAATCGCGCGCCACGCCCGCATTTTCCAATCACGAAAAGCCCCGCACCTCGCGGGGCTTTTTTTGTTTCGACGCCCGCAGATCGGTCGTATGCATTGCGGCCCGATCTCTCCGTCCTGCTGGGCCACTGCCCACCGGCTCCCATGCTCCGCCTCGCTCTCAAAATGCTCTTCGGCGACACCGGCAAGTACCTCATGCTGGTGGCGGGGCTTGTGTTTGCGACTTTCCTCATGGCACAGCAGGCGGCGGTGTTCTGCGGCTTGATGAGCTGGACGACGTCCACTTTGAAAAACGTGCCTGCTCCGATCTGGGTGGTGGAGAAAAAAGTGGAGCAGGTGAACGAGACAAACCCGTTGCTGGACACCGATGTGGCGCGTGTGCGCTCGGTGGACAGCGTGGCGTGGGCCTCGCCAATCTACTCGGGAATGCAGCGTGTGCGCCTGGCCAACGGCAACTTCAAGATGATCCAGCTCATCGGCATTGATGCCACCTCGCTGGCCGGCGCGCCTGCCCACATGCTGCAAGGCAGGCTGGCCGATCTGCGCCTGCCGCACGCGGTCATCATCGATGATCTCGGCGTGAAACGTCTGGCCAACGCGCCCGGCCAGACCGTGAAACTGAACGATGTGTTCGAGCTGAACGACCAGGAGGCTCGGGTCGTCGGCATTGCCGACGCGAAGATGTCCTTCACCGGCGGGCCGTATGTGTGGACGACCTATGAGCGCGCGCTGCAATACACGCCGGCGCAGAGGAAGATGCTGTCCGCCGTGATCGCCGCGCCGAAGCCGGGCTTCACCGAGGAGCAGGTCGTGGCGGACATCGAGCGCGAGACCGGCCTGCGCGCGTTTCTGAACCGCGGCTTTGGCGACTCCGACAAGGACTTCAACACCTCGACCATCTGGTGGTATGTGAAGAACACGGGCATCCCCATCTCGTTCGGCATCACGGTCGTCGTGGGCTTCGTCGTCGGGATGGCCATCTCGTGCCAGACATTTTACACCTTCGTCATGGAGCACATGAAGCACCTCGGCGCGCTGAAGGCGATGGGCGCGTCGAACTTCACGTTGTGCCTGATGCTCGTGACGCAGGCGTTTACCGTCGGACTTGTCGGCTACGGCATCGGCATGTTTTTCACCGCCAGCTTTGCGCGCGTGGCCCTCGCGAATGAGCAGCCGCCTTTCTACATGCCGGAGATCATCCCGTGGGCGGTGCTCGTTGTCATTCTTTTCATCTGCGCGTTGTCCGCGTTCATCGGCATCTGGCGTGTGTCGCGTCTGGAGCCTGCGATGGTTTTCCGTGGGTAGGCCTGCTTGCTTGAAACCGATGCAATCTGACTCCGCACCACCGCTCGCCGCCCGCCTTCGCGGCGTCACGCGTAGTTTTGGGGATGGGGGCGCGAAGCTACAGGTGCTCAAGGGCATCGACCTCGACGTGCGCTGCGGGGACATCACCATGCTGGTGGGCCCGTCCGGCTGCGGGAAGACCACGCTCATCAGCATCATCGCCGGCACGCTCGATGCCGATGCCGGGGAGATCGATGTGTTTGGCAATGACCTGCGCAAGATGCGCAAGTCCGCCATCACCCGCTTCCGCGCGCGCAGCATCGGATTCATCTTCCAGCAGTTTCATCTCATCCCGACCTTGAGCTGCATCGAGAACGCCAGCGTGCCGTTGCTGATCCAAGGCTGCGGGACGCGCAAGGCGGAGAAACAAGCCCGGCTGATGCTGGAAAAGGTCGGCCTCGGCGAGCACGCGAAGAAGCGCCCCTCGCAGCTCTCCGGCGGACAGCAGCAGCGCGTGGCCATCGCCCGGGCGCTCGTGCATGAGCCGCGCCTCATCATCTGCGATGAGCCAACTGCGGCGCTCGACGCGAAGAACGGCCGCGTCGTCATGGAACTCTTCGAGAACGTGGCGAAAAGCCCCGAGCGCGCCGTCATCATCGTCACGCACGACAACCGAATCTTCCAGCACGCCAGCCGCATCGCCTCCATGGATGACGGCTGCATCTCAAACGTGCATGACGCCGCTGGCGGCGCGCCGCTGCCCGACCATCTTTCCGAAGCCGCCCACGCATGAAAATCATCCCCTTCATTCTCCGCTACGGCACTTTTGCCCTCGCCATCGCCGGCGTGATCAGCATGACGCTCGTGATGCAGTCCATTCATGGCAAGGACGACGCGGAGATCGCCCCGCCGCCTGTCTCGCCGCCCGGAAAGCCGTACGCGGGCGGCGTCGCCGCGACCGGCATCCTGGAGGCTTTCAGCGAGAATGTCGCCATCGGCGTCCCGTCGCCGGGGCTCGTCACCGATATGAAGGTCAAGGTGTGGGACAAGGTGAAGAAAGGCGACCCGCTTTTCATGCTGGACGATCGGGAACTGCGCGCCGCCCACTTGAAGCAGCAGGCGGCCATCAATGTGAATCAGGCGCAGCTCGACATCACCCGCGCACAGCTTGTGAAGGTGCAGGACATGCTGGACCGGCTGAAGTCCGTCACGGACCAGCGTGCGATCAGTCAGGATGACTTGAAGAACCGGTCCAATGACGTCGCGGTCGCGAAGGCCGAGGTGACTGCTGCGGAGGCGCAGCTCGAGTCAGCGAAGGCCGATGTGAAGCAGACTGAACTGCTCATCGAGCGGCTCACCGTGCGCGCGCCGCAGGCTGGCACGATTCTCCAGGTAAACATCCGCGCCGGGGAGTACGCCTCCATTCAGAACAGGTTGCCGCCGCTTATTCTCGGCGATCTCGACACGTTCCAAGTGCGCGTCGATGTGGATGAGCAGAACGCCATGAGCGTGCGGCCCAATCAACCCGCGACCGCGTTTCTCAAAGGGGACGCGAAGACCGCATACGCGCTCACCTTTGAGCGCATCGAGCCCTTCGTGATTCCGAAAGTCTCCTTGACCGGCGCCAGCACCGAGCGCGTGGACACGCGGGTGCTCCAAGTCATCTACCGTTTGCAGAAGCCCAAGGAAACGCCCTTGTACGTCGGCCAGCAGGTGGATGTGTTCATCGCGGCGGGCAAGGATGACGAATGACGAATGACGAATGACGAATGACGAATGACGAATGACGAATGACGAATGACGAATGACGAATGACGAATGACGAATGACGAATGACGAATGACGAATGACGAATGACGAAATTTAGACCTGCCATGCAATCGCGCTTTTCAAGCTCTCCCTTCATTCGTCATTCCGCATTCGTCATTCGTCATTTGCTCCCTCTCGCCGCGCTCACGTCATGCACGGTGGGACCAAACTTCGCGCTGCCGGACGTTCACATGCCGCGCAAGTTCAAGGAGGGTGCATCCACGGCTGACATCCCCGCGCCTGCGGAATGGTGGTCGCTTTTCAGGTCTTCGCAGCTCACGCGGTTGGTGAACCAGGCGTTGGAAAACAACCAGGATCTGCGTGGCGCGCAGGCGCGTGTCGAGACGGCGCGTGCGCTGATCGGGGTGAAGCGGTCGGATTGGTTTCCGCAGCTCAGCCTCAACCACGGCGGCAAGATCGAGCGTGTGTCGGAGTCATCGTTCTCCGCCAGCCTGCCGCCAGGGTTTCCGAGTCCTGAGACGGAGCGCGACAGCTACCGCACGACCTTTGACCTCGGCTTTGAAGCCGACGTGTGGGGCCGTGTGCGCCGCAGCGTCGAGTCCGCGCGCGCTTCTGAGCAGGCGTCGATGGACAATCTCTCGGCGCAGCGCCTGACAATCGCCGGTGAAGTGGGGCGGAACTTTTTTCTCCTTCGCTCCATCGACGCGCAGCAGCACATCATCGACGACACAATTAAGCTTCGGCAGGAAGCGCTGAACCTTCAGGACTCGCGCTTCAAGGGCGGCCTGGCCAATGAGATGGACGTCGCGCGATCACGCACGGAACTGGAGCTTGCGCGCAACGACCGCGTCGCGCTGGAGCGTCAGCGCGGGGCTGCGGAGCATGCGCTGGCGGTACTGTGCGGCGTGTTGCCATCGGAGTTCCGCGTCGCTTCGAACAACGCCCTGCCATCTCCGCCCGCCGTCCCCGCCGGCCTGCCATCACAATTGCTTCAGCGCCGCCCAGACATCCGTGCCGCGGAGCAAAACCTTCGCGCGGCCAATGCGGAGATCGGCGTGGCCGAGGCATCGTTTTATCCGACGTTCAAGCTGACGGGAGCGGCGGGCTTTGAGACAGTCGGCACCGACATGTTTGCCGACTGGCAAAATCGCGTGCTCTCGATCGGCCCGTCCATCAGCGCGCCGCTTTTCACCGGCGGACGTTTGAAATCCAATCTCGCCGCGAGCAAGTCTCGGTATGAGGAGACTCTGGCCAGCTACCGCCAGTCGATCCTCCTCGCGCTTCGTGAGGTCGAGGACGCGCTGCTCGATTTGCGCGCGTATGCGAGGCAGCGCGCGGCAGTGAATGCGGCGCTGAATTCCGCAAACGACACCTCGCGCCTAGCCAGGCTGCGCTACGACAAAGGGCTGGCCAGTTACTTTGAGGTCGTGGATGCGGACCGCACCGTGCTCACCACACGTCTTGCGTTGGCGCAACTCGACGGGCAGCGGCTCATATCGACGGTGATCCTTCTCAAGGCGCTGGGCGGCGGATGGCAGTGATGCAACGGGCGTGACGCACGTTAGGAGAACTCCGGGGGGAAAAGAAACGCGGGCACCGTGCGGCCGGCTTCGCAGCGATCCGATTCGTCCGCGCAAAACCGGCGCATCACAGCGCCCGCGTCTGGTCACCACAACCCAACTCTTCAAATGGACTTCAAGAAATCGATGACCTGCTGCCGCTGCGTCTTCGTCAGCCTGTTGTAGCGGTCGCGTGAGCCGCGCGCCTCGCCCTCGTGCGCGCGGATGGCGGCATCGATGCTGGGGGCGCGCCCGTCGTGCAGGTATGGAGCGCTGGCGCGCAGCCCCCACAGCGGAGCGGTGCGCATCTCCGTCGCGCCGGCGGCACCTTGAACGACGCCGTCACCGAGCGTGCTCATGTCGTGAAGCAGAAGATCTGAGTAAAGCCATGCCTGCTTGCGGTTCAGCGCGCCCACGGTGTTGGCGGCGGTCGTCATCACCGGCGTGTGGCACACGGAGCAATTGATCTGCTGAAAAAGCGTCTTCCCCGCACTGGCCGAGGATGTCAGCGCCAACTGCGGCGGTGCCGCAAGGAAGCGCATGAAGTCCGCCGCGGCGTCGATGTCGCCCTTGCCAGTTGCGGGATCCACCTCGTCTTCGGGGTCCAGCACTGTGTCATAAAGCTCGAGCCGGGCGGTATCGCCATTCGGGCTGTTCTCAGTCGGGAAGAACCGGCTCGTCACGCCCATCTCGTTGAGATACGCGTCGCCGGCGAAGGCGAGCAGGGTGGCCTGCTGCGCCTTCCATCCGAAGCGCCCGACCTTCTGTTTGCCCGACACCACGTCGAGCACGAGAGCCGCGCGGCCCTTGATGCCGTCGATGGGCTGGCGCAAAACGTTGCGCTGGATGTCGGCGTCCGCGATTGCCTCGATCAGGCCCAGGCCGAAGAGCGGGGTGGACTGGCGGTTGATCACAAGGTTCGCGGCTGGCGGCACCACTTCGGCCACCATCGTGTTGATCGCGTGATCTTGAAGCAACGAGCCGCCGAGCGCGGCGAGCGGATCAAACACACCGCCCGACACGAGGCCGAAACGGGTGACGAGGACTGCGCTGGCCCCGCCCGTGCCACCCGCACTGTGGCAGGCGACGCAGGAGACGTTGTTGAAGATGGGGCCGAGACCACCGTCAGCCGTCTCGACGTTTTCAAACTCATCCAATCCCGCGCCGAAGAGCCCGAGTTCGGTAAGCGTGAGGCCGGAGAGAGGATCGCCGAATTGTGTCTGACCTGGAGCAGGCGTCACCACGCGCAATGGCGCATGGGGACGATTGGAATGATTTTTCTGAGCGCCACCGCGGTTTGTCTGCGCACGCGCGATGCCGGAGGCAAGCGCGACTGCGAGGATAGTGACGGCGATGGAAATATGTTTTGTTTTCATCGGCCGCATCGTAACCGGGCCGACCTTAAGGCCCGATGAAGGCCGGAAAGCAAACATGCGTCGGCCACGCGCCGGCAGTGAGCGCCGGGAATGCGCCGCGCAGATGGGCGTGATTCACAAACCTTTCTTGTCGCGCTGTCGCGCACGGAACTCGGCGGGGCCGCAGCCGACTTGCCTGGCAAAGACGCGGGTGAAGTAATGCCGGTTCGTGAAGCCGCACTCAACGGCGATCTGATCGACTGACTTGTCGTGCAGCGCCAGTGACTCGCCCGCGCGTCGGATGCGCGTGGCGGTGACGTAGGCGGCGGGTGTCTGTCCGGTGTGCTCGCGGAAGCTGCGGATGAATCGCTCCAAGCTCATGCCGGTGCTGGCGGCGAGGAAGGGGTTCGACAGATCGCTGTGCGGCGCGCGGTGGATGAGCGCGAGCACTTGCAGCAACCGGTCCGGCATGGCGGGCAGGGGAGGGGCGTCGAGCCGCGCAAAAGCGGCGTGGAGCAGCGCGGTGCTTTCATGCAGCAGTCGGTGGTCGCGCTTCTCCCCCGGCGGCGTGCGGTGGGTGCCGATGACGGTGCGCGTGAGAACGCGCAGCGCGGCATCCATCGGAATCACGACTGGCGCTGGATCGATCGGTGCGCCTGGCCGCGAGACGGTGAAGTGAATCCAGAGGTGACAGGCCTTCCGCGACCCGCAGCAGTCGAACACCGTATCCGCAGGAATGAGCACGCAGGAACCGGGCCCCAGCGGGATGTCACGCCCTCGAAACCGAAGATGGCAGCCCGGCTTTGGATTGTGATAAAAGCGCCAGAACGGGCTGTCCACGTCGGTGTGATTCCAGTTCTCGAGCGCCGGCTTGTAACCGCTCTCGTGGAGGAAGAACGATGACCAGCCTGATTGCGTCACGCGGGCGAGATCGACGCCCCATGGCGTGGTGAAGTTCAGGTATTTTCGACGATTCGACATGGAGGCGGTGCGCTGAAATACGGCGGCAGTAGAGGCGTCTTGTCGGTGATGGTGTTCACCTGCGTTCATCGAGCCACGATCAGACACAAATCCATCACAAACTGGCATAGGCTGGCGGCGTATATTGAACGACTGTTTTGAGAGACTCATGAAACGCATCGTCATCACCATGCTCGCGATTCCCGCCTTGCTTCAGGCGGCACCGGGGAAGCTGCGGTTCAATCGCGACATCCGCCCGATCCTCTCGGACAAGTGCTTTCACTGCCACGGCAACGACCCGAAGAAGCGTGAGGCAAAGCTGCGCCTAGACGAAAGGGCGGATGCGGTGAGCAAGGAGGCCATCGTGCCCGGCAAGGCGGAGGCGAGCGAGATGATCAAGCGCATCCTCGCGACAGATGACGACCACATGCCGCCGGCGAAGGCGAAGCTCGGCGACCTGACACCAGCGGAGATCGCGACCCTGAAGCAATGGATCGACGAGGGCGCGGAGTATGAGGCGCATTGGAGCTTCGCTCCGCTGAAGGATGAAGGTGGAGCCGAGCGCAGCGAGACAGACAGCCAAAGGCTGCCCGAAGGGCGAAGCGCAGCGAAGTCAACGATGAAGGAGGAAGGCATTGATGAGATCGTGAGCGCGGGACTGAAGGAGCGGGGTTTGAAATTGCAGCCGGAGGCTTCGGCGGAGACGCTGGTGCGGAGGCTCTCGTTTGATATCACAGGGCTGCCGCCGAGGGCGGAGGAAGCGGAGGCATTTGCTTCATCCTTCATCCTTCAACCTTCATCCTTTGAAGCTTTGATTGACCGGCTGCTGGCGAGCCCGCACTACGGCGAGCGCATGGCGGTGGACTGGCTCGATGTGTCGCGTTACGCGGACAGCTACGGTTTCCAGGTGGACCGTGAGCGCGAGGTGTGGCCGTGGCGTGACTGGGTGGTGGAGGCCTTCAATGAGAACCTGCCGTTTGATCAATTCGTGACGTGGCAGATCGCGGGCGATCTTTTGCCGAAGGCGACGGATGAGCAGCGGCTGGCGACGATGTTCAGCCGGCTGCACATGCAGGAAAGCGAGGGCGGCAGCGTGGAGGAGGAGTATCGCGTCGAGTATGTGTGCGACCGCGTGCAGACGTTTGCGACGGCGTTTCTCGGGCTGACGTTTGAGTGCTCGCGCTGCCACGATCACAAGTTCGATCCGATCACGCAGCGCGATTATTACGGGCTGTTTGGGATGTTCCAAAATATCGACGAAGCGGGCTTGTACTCTTTCTTCACACCCTCCGCACCGACGCCTGCGCTGATGATGGCCGACACCACGCAACAGAAGAAGCTCGGTGAGCTACGAGCGAAGGTGGCGGCGCTGCAAAGTACTGCGGACACCCCTGTTCGCTCCGTTCCGAAAGACGCAAAAGCCGTCGCCCGCTTTGCCTTCGATGCGCTGGAGAAAAACAAGCTGGCGAACAGCATCGACGCCAAACAACCGGCGACGCTGAAGGGCGAGAACGAGCTGGTCGAAGGACATGCTGGCAAGGCGGTGAAGTTCACCGGTGATGATGCGGTGGATCTGCCGCTGGGGAATTTCCACTGCTACGATCCGTTCAGCGTGTCGCTCTGGATCAAGACGCCGGATGCGAAGGAGCGCGCGGTGGTTTTCCATCGGTCGAAGGCGTGGACGGATGCGGCGAGCCGAGGCTACGAACTGCTCATCGAGGAAGGGAGGCTGAAGTGGTCGCTGATCCACTTCTGGCCAGGCAATGCGATCTCCATCCGCGCACAAGAGAAGGTGCCTCTGAATGAATGGACGCATGTGGTGGTGACGAATGACGGCAGCAGCAAGGCCCGCGGACTGCACCTCTACATCAATGGCAAGCTGGCCGCCGTCGATGTGATGAAGGACCATCTCACGCACGACATTGTCGGCGGCGGTGGAGACAATATCGCGCTGGGGGAGCGGATGCGTGACCGGGGGTTTAAGGGCGGGATGATCGATGACTTTACGGTTTATCAGACGGACTTGTCGGATGAGTCCGAGCCGTCGGACTGGTCCGGGCCACTGCACGCGGCGCGCGCGGAGCTGGTGCAGTTCACCACCACGCTGAAGGACATGATGGTGATGGAGGAACTGCCGCAGCCGAAGCAGGCCTACATTTTGCATCGCGGTGAGTACGACAAACGCGCCGACAAGGTGCCGGACGCGGTGCCGTCATGGATCGCGAAGATGCCAGCCGGCGCGCCGGACAACCGCCTCGGCGTGGCGCAGTGGCTGACGAGCCCGCAGCATCCTCTGTTTGCGCGCGTGACCGTGAACCGCATCTGGCAGGGCTTGTTTGGCCGCGGGCTGGTGAAGACGAGCGAGGACTTTGGCAGCCAGGGCACGCCGCCTTTGTATCCCGAGCTGCTCGATTACCTCGCACTGAGATTCATGCAGGGCGGCTGGGACACGAAGGCGCTGATCAAGGAAATCGTGATGAGTCGCACGTATCGCCAGCGCAGCATCGCTGACGCGCAGACGATGGCCGATGATCCTGAAAACGAATGGCTCGCGCGCGGCCCGAGCTTTCGCCTGCCGGCCGAAATGATCCGCGACAACGCGCTCGCCGCCGCCGGATTGCTCACAACGACGCTGGGCGGCGCGCCGGTGAATCCGTATGAGATGACCGAAGCCTTCAAGCCCTTCAGCGCCACCGATACGAACCGCCGCAGCCTCTACACGACATGGCGCCGCACCAGTCCGCCGCCCGCGATGGTGACCTTCGATGCGCCACGCCGCGGCGTGTGCATCGCCAGGCGCGAGCGGACCGACTCGCCGTTGCAGGCGCTGATTCTGCTCAATGGCATCCAGTACGTGGAGGCCGCGCGGGTGCTCGGCGAGAAGCTGCATCTCGATGCGAAGGGCGAGGTGGCCAAGATGATCGAGGCCGGATTTCTGCGGTGCCTGAGCCGCAAGCCCGATGCGAAGGAGATCGCGATCTGCACGCGGCTTTACGATGAGCAACTGAAGCACTTTAGCACCGCTCCAGAAGAGGCGGCCCAGCTCTTGAAGACCGGCGGGGCACAGCGGGATGCGTCCGTCCCAGTGGCGCAGGGAGCGGCCGCGACAGTGCTGGCGCAGGCTTTGCTGAACCATGATGAATGCGTGGTGAAACGCTGAGCTTGGCCTGTTTGAATTCACAATCTATAGTCATCTTATGAGCGCACACACTCTCACGGTCGATCAGCTTGGAGGCATCCCTGATGATTTTCTTAAAGCTCTGCACCTGACTCGCCGCGACAAGGTTACGGTGAGGCTCCAAGGACGCAGCATTGTTGTTGAGCCCGACAGCCCTCTTCAGCCGACGCTGATTTATGATGGGGAGGGGCTCGCGCAATTGGTGGCTGATCCACGGTCGCCGGAGATGACGGTCGAGTTGGTGCGTGACATCCTCAGCGAATGCCCATGAGCTATCTGATCGACGTGAACGTGCTGCTGGCAACGGGCTGGCTGAGTCACATGCATTGCCAGCACGTTCGAAGCTGGCAGGCAGCGCAAAGTGCTTTCGCAACCTGCCCGCTGGTTCAAATGGGATTTGTCCGGGTGAGCATGAGTCCGGCGTTTGGCGTCGGTTTTGCTGAAGCTCGTGATTCTCTCCAAGCTTCACTGCGCCGCGGAAATCATCAATTTGTGATCGATGATTTGCAGGGCTCGGGCCTGCCAACACTCACCGGTTACAAGGAAGTGACGGACGCCCATCTCGTACTCGTCGCCAAACGTCACGGCTTGAACTCGCCACGCTCGACAAACCGCTCTACACGAAGCCGTGGGCGCAGGGCATCGCTGAATACATCGGACCATGAACACACGATTCGTTCCGCAGATTGAGAAGCCCTGTCCCGCGAACTGGGATGAGATGCAGGGCGATGAAAAGCGCCGCTTCTGCGAGCACTGCCAGCTTCAGGTGCATCATTTGTCGGCGATGACCCTCACGGAGCAGCGCGATGTCGTTGGTTCGACGGATGCTCATGTTTGCATTCGCTATTCTCTGCCTCGTGCTGCGGTGCCGGTGACGGGTGAGGACTGGATGCGACATCAAACCAGCCCGTGGTGGAAACGAGTCGCGATGGCGGCGATGGCCGGCTTTGCAACGCTTTTTGTTATTCAATGCAGCCGGCCGAGCGGGCACGGTGCATTGATGGGCGAAATAGCTGCACCTCCGAAAGCCAGCCCGACTGACAAAAAGATCGGTGATTCGACACAGCAACCCGGCCCTTTCGTGCTTGGGAGGAGAGCACCTCTGAGCAATCGAGCAAAACAAAACCAATGATCAACCGCCGCCACTTCCTCAACCGCTTCGGCATGGGCCTCGGCGGCATCGCTTTATCCGAGATGCTCGCGAACGGATCGGCGGCGCCTGACCGCGGCAGCCTCGGCGGCGCACACTTTGCGCCGAGGGCGAAGCGGATCATCTATCTGTTCATGTCGGGCGGGCCTTCGCAGATCGACTTGTTTGATCACAAGCCGCTGCTCAACAAGCTGCACGGCCAGCAACTGCCGGACTCGGTGCGCGGCGGGCAGCGGCTCACCGGGATGTCGGGGAACCAGTCGTCGATCCCGATGGTGGGCTCCCCGTTCAGGTTTTCGCAGCATGGGCCGGCCGGGGCGACGATCAGCGAGCTGTTGCCGCACACGGCGGGTGTGGCCAAAGAGCTGTGTTTCGTGAAGTCGATGTTCACCGAGAGCATTAATCACGGGCCCGGCGTGACATTTTTCCAAACCGGCTCGCAGGTGCCGGGGCGGCCGAGTTTTGGTTCGTGGCTGAGCTATGGGCTGGGGCAGGAGAATGCGAACCTGCCGTCGTTCGTGGTGATGATCACGAAAGGGAAGGGAGGCCAGCCGCTGGGAGCGCATCTGTGGGGCAGCGGGTTTCTGCCGACGAAACACGGCGGCGTGCAGTTCCGCGCGGCGAAGGATCCCGTGTTGTACCTTGGCAATCCCGACGGCATCGATGCGAAGGGCCGGCGCCTCATGCTGGATCGGCTGCGTGAGTTGCACGAGCACCAACTCGAAGGCACGCCGGATGTGGAGATCAGCAACCGCATCGACCATTACGAGATGGCGTTCCGCATGCAGACCAGCATCCCGGAAGTGACGGACCTGAGCCAGGAGCCGCAGCATGTGCTGGACCTTTACGGTCCCGATGTCAGGACGCCGGGCACCTTTGCCGCCAACTGCCTCCAAGCGCGACGCCTCGCCGAAAAAGGCGTGCGGTTCATCCAATTGTACCATCAGGACTGGGATCACCATGGCGGACTGCCCGGTGCCCTGCCGAAGCTGTGCAGGGAGACAGACCAACCCGCGGCGGCCCTGATCACAGACCTGAAGCAACGCGGCCTGCTCGACGACACGCTCGTCGTCTGGGGTGGGGAATTTGGCCGTACAAACTACTGCCAGGGAAAAATCAGCACAAATTTTGGGCGCGACCATCATCCGCGGTGCTTCACGTCTTGGATCGCTGGCGGCGGCGTCAAAGCGGGATCCGTCTATGGCGAAACCGACGAGTTCGGCTACAACGTCGCTCGCGATGGAGTGCATGTGCATGACTTCAATGCGACGCTGATGCACCTGCTCGGCATTGATCACGCGCGGCTGACCTACATGTTCGCGGGCAGACGGTATCGTCTGACCGACGTCCATGGGGAGCGCGTGGCAGCCTTGGTTGAGGGAGCGTAAGCCAGCGCGAGGC
>JANOBO010000300.1:0-12138 GCA_031411695.1 Verrucomicrobiaceae bacterium | reverse complement strand
TTGCGCCACTTTTGGACGGCACGCGTGGCTACGACGCGGGTTCGTCGCGAAGCAGGCTTAGCAGCGCCAGTGTGTTCAGGGCGGCCTTTGGCACAAAAGAGTCCGGCTCGACGAACTCAGGCACCTTTCCCGTCGCGACGGAGCGCTCCGAGCAATGCGCGTTGGCTCCAGCAGGTCCGAGCCCATCCAAAATCGGCCCGAGGTCGGTGAGGTAGTTTGCATCGCTGAGGCCGCCGCGCTTGATCGGCACTGAGCGAAAACCAAGCTCGCCAGCCGCGCGCTGCCACCTCGCGAACAAATCCATCGTCGCCTCTGCGCCCGGCCATGCAGCCGTGCGCCCGAGACATTCCAGCGACAGTGTCGCCGGGCCATCGACGGCGGAAAGGATCCGCGCGATGGCAGCCTCCGCCTGAGTGAGCATCGCCGGGTCGAACGCGCGCATTTCCAGCGCCAGCTCAGCCTCATGCGGCACGCGATTGAGCACGGTGCCGCCTTGAATCGTGGCCACATTCACCGTGAGATCGCGTGCGGGATCACTGAGCGCCGCGATGGACCCGACGCAGTTGGCGAGGGCGACGACGGCGTTCACACCTGCGGCATGACTGCTTCCCGCGTGCGCCGCCCGCCCTTGTGCGCGGACGCAAAACTCCGCGCGACCCTTGCGAGCGGTGACGAGATGAAATTCATCACCGATGCGCGGCCCGCCTTCGAAGACCAACACCGCGCGCGCGCCGTGCGGGCAGCGCTCCCTCGTCTGCCGTCCGAAGTCCGAAGCCACCACCTCCTCGGATGCGCTGGCCGCGACCAGCCACGTGGTGCTGTCAAAAATCTCGGGCGCGACCTTCGACAATGAGTGAAGCATCATCCAGATCAACACGGTGCCGCCTTTGTTATCGACCGTGCCAGGACCGTAGATGCGGTTTTCTTCAGGAGACTCGAGCCAGCGAAAATCGTTGCGCGTTTCTTCCTCGGGAGGAAACACCGTGTCCGAGTGCGTGACGAGCACCACAGGAGTTCCCGCTCCTGTGCCGCGGCGCTTCAGAAACAAGTGATTTCCAAACTGCGCGTGCTCCGACGGAACGAGGTCGGCCGAGAAGCCCAGGTCCGTAAACATTTCCGCCGTCGCTTCGGCCACGCGGTTCACGCCGGCCGCGTTTGAGGTGAAGCTGTTCAGGGCAACGAGGCGCTTCAGCCACGCCAGTGTGTCCGGCAGCAGCGTGTTCAGGTTTTTCAATAGTTCTTCATTCATCGGCATGTTCGTGAGTTGTGTCCGTCCGCGCGGCGCAGTTTTGCAAGCCAGTTCAGACCCGTAGGGCGCCACGACAGTAGCCGTGGGTGCAACCCACGGTATTCGTGAATCGCCAGCACCTTGCAAAAGGAACCGCGTCAGCGGTGACACTTGTTCGCCGCCGGACGCCCCACGGTGTCACCGCTGACGCGGTTCGCTCTTTGAACCGAAGGTCCTTCGCCACGCGTCCGTGGGTTTCACCCACGGCTATTGTTGTGACGCCCCGACGGGGCTGACAAAGGATAGGCGATGTTGGATCCATCATTCAGTTGCATTTTGCGATTGAAATCTCTCGCGCGTAAATTTTCGTCATTCGTCATTCGTCATTCGTCATTCGTCATTCTTCCTCGTGACGCCGATCCCTGGCGAGCGCGGCATCTCAAGACGGCCGTGCTCGTCGTATTTGATGCCTTCGTAGTCATCGTTCGCCACGTAGAGATGGCCGTCGAGGTCGATCCAGTCGGCCAGGGGCGCGAGGTGGGCGGCTGCGGTGACGCCGATGCTGCTCTCGATCATGCAGCCGAGCATGACCTTCATCCGATGCACGCGCGCGGCGAGGATCATCTCGCGTGCGCGATGCCAGCCGCCGCATTTGAGGAGCTTTACGTTGATGCCGTCGGCCAGGCCGGCGAGCTGCGGCACATCATCCATCGTCTGCGCGCTCTCGTCGGCGTACAGCGGCATCAGGCACGACCCGAGCTTCGCGCGCAGCTCGCGCCAGCCAGCCGCGCCTTGCTGGTGATGGATGGGCTGCTCGACGAATGCGATGTTCCACCGCTTCATCTGGGGAATGAGAATGGCGGCCTCGTCGATGCTCCATCCGCCGTTCGCGTCAGCGAAGATCGTGGCCTGCGGCGCCGCATTCCGCGCGCGAATGACGATGAGCTCGTCGTGTTCGAGATCACCGCTGCCGAGCTTGAGCTTCAGCACCCGAAACTGCCGGCTGGTTTCACGCACCTTCGCGGTGAACTCATCGAGATCGCGCGGAATGCTGAATGAGCGGCAGCCGGGCGGCGGCGCGGTCCATCGATTGCCGCTGAGCTGCTGCCACAGGCGGCCGAAGGGCTTGCCGGTGGCCTTGCCGAGCATGTCGATCCGCAGCACATCGAGAGCGAGCAAACCGACGCGCGGTCCGTGGCGGGGATTCTCCACGAGCGGATTCGGCAGCGCGCGGAGCCACGCCAGGGTTTCCTCCGGGCTGTCTTTGTAATAAGGGACGAACGGCGCTTCGCCCACAGCATCGATGCCATCCCGCCGCGCGGTCACCCGCACGACTTGGCGCTCGTGTGACTCACCGTGCGCGATGCGGAACGGCTCCGTGAGTCGTAGCGTTTTCAGCTCAGCGTGGAATTCAACCGGCATGGCGCATTCTTTGCGGCGGAAGGCTCGCGATCAACTTTTTCTTGTGCCGTCCGAAGGGCCGTTCCACTACTGGCCCCATGCGTACCCGCGTTTCCGCACAGCCATGAGTTTCCCGCCACGATCCTTCGAAGGGGGGCGTCGCCCCTCGCGTCCGCAATACGGTGGCGACCGGCAGGTCAGAAGCGCGCCGCCACCCGGCAGCGAGTCGTGGCCGACACCGTGGGTGCAGATCAAGTACTTCTCCTTCCACCCGTCGATCTTCCCGAACATGATCCGCACCGCGTCACCCGATGCGGCCGCGGGCGATCTCGTGCATGTCTATGACAAGGAGGGCAATCCGTTCGGCGTCGGCTTTTACAATCCGAAGGCGCGCATCCCGCTGCGCATCCTGAATCACAGCAAGACCGAATTCAGCGAGGCAGATCTCGACGCCTATCTCGATCAGGCCATCAAGCTGCGCAGCGAGACGCTCAAGCCCGGCGAGACGAGCGATGCGTGGCGCGTGATCCATTCCGATGGCGACCGCATCAGCGGCCTCGTGGTGGACAAATACGGCGACATGCTCTCCATCGAAGTCACCTCGCTCGGCGCGTGGCGCAGGCTGCGGCGCTGGCTGCCCGTGATGCATCAGGCCCTCGGCACGCAGCATCACGTCATCAATGTTGATCCCGAGATCGCGCGTATCGAGTCCATGCGCTGGGCCGACGTGCCCGAGGCGGACGATCCCGCGCCGAAGAGCGTGCGCATCCGCGAGCACGACGTGCGCTATCAGGTGAACTTCGAGTCCGGCCACAAGACCGGCTTCTTTTGCGATCAGCGCGACAACCGCCTGCGCTTCGGAAAACTCGCGCGTGGCCGTGTGCTGGATCTGTGCTGCTACACCGGCGGCTTTTCGCTCGCCGCGCGCATGATCGGGAAGTGCGAGGACATCACCGGCGTCGATCTCGATGAGCTGTCCATCGCGCAGGCGAAGCAAAACGCGAACCTCAACCAGACGCGCATCGACTGGGTGCACGCGGACATTTTCACCTGGATGCGGCAGGCGCAGAAGAACGGCGAGCAATGGGACAGCATCGTGCTCGACCCGCCGAAGCTCGTCTTCTCGCGTGAGGAGACCGACGAGGGCCGCAAAAAGTACAACGATATGAACGTGCTCGCGCTGCAGCTCATCAAGCCGGGCGGCTTGTTCGTGACATGCTCGTGCTCCGGCCTGCTTGATGCCGCAGAGTTTGAGTTCATCATCACCAGCGCGGCGCATCGGTATCAAAAGAAGCTCCAGATTCTCGACCGCACTGGTGCCGGAATGGATCATCCCGTAATGTCGAACTGCCCCGAGAGCCGCTATTTGAAAGTGCTCTGGGCGCGCGTTTGGTGAAACTCGTCGGCGGGTTCCGCCAAGGTTGAGGCACGGGAAGAAGCCGCAGGCGAGAGCGTCCCCGCCGCGCAGCACGTCGCTTCATCACCGACGCCGGAGCTTCCCTGAGCCTCTCGTATTGCGCAGGCTTCTCGCGCGGGCGGGATGGAGCGAGCCGGGGCGGGCTCGCCTCCGGTTCACTTCATCACGGCTCCCTCAGGTGCGGTGAGCACGAGATAGATGGCCACGCGCGCGCGGGCTTCGGGTTGGTCGGCGGGGATTTGGATGAGGTTGTTCAGGATGAGGGTGCGCGTGCCGAGCGTCATGCCGCCGCCGCAGAAGAGCGTATTGAGACGGTCCAGCAGCTTTTCAGGCGTGGCGGCGAGCGCAGTTTCGGCGGACAGATCAAACGGAAATGAATAGGTGTGCCACTGGCTGAAGCCTTCCCCCACCATGTCCCAGATCTTGTTGGGAAACGAGATTGACGAATAGCTGTCCGTGATCTGGAAGACGGGGCCGGAGACGTTGCTCTGCGTTAGCAATCCCGGCGCCTTGTAATCGGGGCGATAGAAATTAAACACGCTGGGCGAGTTTGTCGGCTCTTGCTTGGCCGCGCCGAGGAAATCACCCCAGTCCCACCACAGCAGGCCGGGCACGTTCTTCATGCCGAACGCGCGCGCCATGGCCATGGTGCGCACCACGGGCTCCTTCAGTCGGCCGAAGCTGGTGGTGTTGGCCGCGTGCGCGGGATTGCGCGCCTCGTCATCAAGCAAGATCGCGCGCACCACGGCGCCGAGATCGCCCCGCAGACCACCGCCATTGTTTGCGAAGACCGATGACACACGCTGCACATAAGCAGGTGATGGATTGTCCGTGATGAGGAACTGGATGAGCTGCCGGCTGACGAACGGCGCGGTGTTGGCGTGATTGAACAGCAGGCGCACCACGTCCGCGACGTCGCGCAGGCCGTTGGCCGCGGTGGCGGCGCGCGCAGGGACGATGAAGCCGTTGAGCAAGGTCTTCTCGCCAAAGTCGTGACGGTCCGTGTTCATTGTCATCGGTGTGGCGTGATCCTCAGGCGTCCATCCGCCGCTGCCCCAGTCACGGCCGCCGAACCATAGGCCGGTCATGACGCGGGCCACTTGCGTGATCTCCTGGTTTGAATAGGTCGGGATGTTTTGTCCCGAGCCGTTCACCTGCCGCGTGCCATCCGGATTGAGCTGCCAGAGGCCGATGGTGAAGAGCTGCATCAGCTCGCGCGCGAAGTTCTCATCGGGATAGCGGTTGATGGATGGATCGGCCTTCTCGTTCCCGACGTGGCTGAGGTAGCGGCCCATCGCGGGATGAAGCGCCACTTCCATCAGCACATCCTCATAGCTGCCGAAAGCGCGGCGCGTGAAGATGTCGTAAAAGTCCGCCATGGCCAGCGGGCGGCTTTCAAGATTCGCGTCGCGGCGCGAGGCGACGATGATCTGGCTGAGCGCAAAAGCCACGCGCTGGCGTAGCTGGTCCTCACCCTGGATGGCGGCCCGCGCGAAGGCCGTCATCATGTTGTTGCCGTTGAGGAACTGGTCGGACTCATTGTAGCTGTAGCCGGGCTGCGAGCGCTGGCCGTAGAAATCCGCGTGGATGGCCTTCAGGTACGTCGAGTGCAGCGTCGGGGGCTTGGCGATCTGCTCGGTGATCCACGTGGAGAAGCCGAGCGTCTGCACGAGCTCGATGTCTTCCCGCGTCGGACCAAACGCGGCCTGCATGAGGAAACGCGAGGCTAGATCAGCGGAAACCCCGCCGCCGGTGCCCGCGCCGCTCGTGCCATTGCTCGTGGAGAAGCCGCCGCCTGCCGCGCCGCCTTGGAAGCGGGAAAGCAGCGCCGCGTAGTCGCCGCTCAACGTGCGGTCCGCCGTGCCGTCGCCATTGTCATCGACGGGCAAGGATGCGCGCAGGCTGCTCGCGCTCGTCGTGCTCGAGCCAAGCACGGTCGCCTCCGTCCAGTCGCTCACGCCGTCATTGTCGCTGTCCAGATTTCCGACGCGCGCCTCGTAGAATTTGCGCGGGCCAACGAACGCTGCCGTAAATGTCTGCCGATACTCGCCGCCCACGATGCCCGGCACCCCCGCGGCCATCGACCACGAGGAAAGGTCCGTGCTCGTCCACGCACGATGCAATTTATTCGGCAGCAGCGGCCAGCGCAGGATGAGGTCGGTGCCCTGCCGCTGTGGGTCCGACCAGAGACGCGAGGATGAGTCGAAAGGATTTGTGCCGGCGATGGCTTCGAGCCCAGTGGAAAAGCCATCGCCATCGAGGTCGGCGTTCGGATTCAGATCGAAGCGGCCGATCCACGACTCCCACGCGTCGGCCATGCCATTGCCATTCAAGTCCTCGCCACTGATGCCGGCGGGCGTGCCTTGATAGAACGGCGGCTTGCTGCTGGCGAGCAGCGGGCTGCTGCCGCCATCGATCTCCGCGCCGTCCTTCACATTGTCGTCATCGCTGTCGGCGTCGGCGGGATTCGTGCCGGCGAGATACTCGCGCAGATTGCTCAGACCGTCCGTGTCACCATCCAGGGCGGCATCGGCGGCGCTGTTTTTATTCAGGCCGTTCGCCAGCTCCCATGCGTCAGGCATCCCATCCTTGTCGGTGTCCTTGTAGATCGAGAAGGCCGGCGTGTTCTCGAGCGGCAGTGATTGCGAAAAGGCCTGGAGCCCGGCGTGGGTGCGCACGTCGTGCCGGCCCGGCGTCTCTTCCTCATTCTGCCACACGAGCGTGCCGTTGTTATCATGCACAGCCTGCGTCAGCGTGCATGAAGTGTAAGTCGTGGCGGCCACGACTTGATTCGTGTCCACGTTGCGCAGCTCAAAATTCATCGTCCACGCCGAGCGCACGCCGCTGCTGGAGCCGGTGATGCGAAACCGCAGTCGTGACGACAGATCCACGCGTCCCTGGCCGCTGAAGCCCAGCGCCGCTCGCAGGTCGGGCGGGGGATTGCTCCAGTTGCTGTCGTAGAAATCAGAGCCCGCGTTTCCCGACGCGCTGAACCCGCCGTTGTTGTTCGAGTAAACGATGAACGTGACGCGGCCGCTCACAAGCCGCAGGCCCATCATCAGCGCGTCGCCACCGCTGGTGACATTGTTGCGGATGCCGAGCTGGAAGAGCGTCTCGTCACCCCACTCGGCGTTCGACGAATGACCGCGCGTGTGATCCCACACGAGTTGAAAGTCCTGCGGCGTCCAGTTGAACGTGCGCGGGACAGTGGTGATGACAGGCATCGTGTTCGTCGGTGTGTCCGCAAGGAGTGGATTGGTGCCGAAGGTAATCTCATCGCCATCGTTGCGACCGTCGCCATCGGTGTCGGCAAGGCGGCGGTTCGTGGTGGTTTCCGCTCCATCGCTCAAGCCATCACCATCGGTGTCGGTGAGCCGTGGATTGGTCTGCAGCGCAAACTCCTGCGCGTTCGTGAGGCCGTCGGTGTCGATGTCGGCTGAGGCATCGCTCGCGAGATTCGCCTTGAGCTTGTGCAAGGTCTCCCACCAGTCCGGCATGCCGTCGCTGTCAGTGTCAGCCGTCGCGTTCACGATCTGCACGGCGTGGATGCCGAGCTCGTGCGTCTCGGAGCGCAGGACTTTCACGTTGCACGTGGCGCCCGTCACATTGCGGAAGCGGATCACATTTCCGCGCAAGGGCCGCGTGGCGGAGGAGAGCAGGGGCTCGATGAAGTTTGTCTCCGGCCGGGAAGAGCAGGTGCGGAAATAGGAATCGGTGACGTCGAGATCATTGAGCCGCGCGCGACCGATGGCGCCGTCATATGAGCCGCCGACATAGACGAGCACGTCATAAACGGAGAACGGAATGCCGCCGAGGGTCACGCTCACCGGTGTGTCGGAGGATGTGTTCAGGAATGAATTCAGCAGCGTTTGGTTGGATCCGCCGTCATTGCCGTTGATGAGAACGAACTGCGCTGACCACGAGACGGTGGCAGCCGTGGAGGTGCCTGCGCTGTTCACCAGCGCGCCGGCCAGTGGTGTGAGAATGCTGCTCGTGCTGCCCGTCGCGGGATCGGCCCACGTTTCCAGCGGTGTCGTCTGGTTCCAATTCATTTGCGGGATGAAACCCGTGACCGCCAGCGGTGGCAGCCTGCCGTCCGGGCGCGAGTCCGAGATGAACTTCACGCCGATCGCGTGAGGAAACGCGGGCGGCGTGCTGGCCGCACTGCCGGGCAGATAGCCCGTGGCCACCTCCCATGCGTCGGGCGCGCCATCGGCATCAGAGTCGGTGAGCAGTGGATTCGTCGGAGGCGAGAGAGCGAGCTCCGCGCCGTCGCCCAGCGTGTCTCCATCGTGATCTGCGGAGAGCGGCGAGGTGGCGGTCTCCGCGCCATCGAGCAGCCCGTCGCCATCGGTGTCGGCCTTCTGCGCGTCGGTGCCGCGCGCAAATTCCTGCGTGTTCGTGCTGCCATCGCGATCGCTGTCCTGCGCGGCGTCGGTGGGATTGTTGTCACTGAGGCCGTTCTCCTCCTCCCAATATTTCGGCAGGCCATCGGCGTCCGCGTCAGCCATCGCGGTGGGGTGCAGCTCGAGCGATGCGTGATCGATCCCGACCCAGGCGTCCGCCGTGCCGGCCGTCCGCCGGATGGTGATCACGTTTTCGCCGGCCACCAGACCGGTGACATTTGCCTCCGCGATGATGCGAGTGTCCTGCGTGACGGTGGTCGTTTGAATCGGCGTACCATTGACGCGCAACGCGATGACGTGTGTGGAGAAGCCCGGCACCGCAACACTGCCGCCCCAGATGAAACGGCACACCAGGCGCACACGCGCCGTGCTGAGAGCCTGCGCGGCGCTGAGGGTGAAGTGAACGCGGTTCTCTGGATCCCAGGTCGTGACCGAGCGCTCGTGAAGCGCCAGCGTCTCATTCGCGGCCAGCACGCCGATCGGGGCAGGGTAGGCGCCGGCAAAGTAGTAGTCGTCATCGAGCGCCGTCGCGCTGCCGGGCGATGCGTTGGAGGAGCCATTCTCCGCCCCGAACTCACCGCTCGAGCCGTCATCCTTGCCGAGATTCCACACCGGCGCAAAGCCAGCCTGGAGTGGCAGGACCAGCGGCAGAAGTGTGATAAAGGCAAGGAGGCTGCGGCGCATTCGGTGGGAGAAGGGCCGGACTTTACCACGAATCCCCAGCGGCGTCACCCATCGGCGAATGCCAATTCATCGCTGCGGGCCGAAGTCATCAAGGTATTGCCTGACGATGACGGAAAGTTCCGGCGGCCTCGGCAGGCCGATGTCCACTGCGCGCGTGCCATCCACCACCTGCGGCCAATTGTCCACGATGCCCTGAATCCGCGCATCAAACGCATCCACGATCGGTCCCAGCGTGATGCCACGTTCCGCCGCGACTTCGCTGATGACCCGCTCCGCGATCTCCGGCGTCACCCGATGCGCGGGCAAGACGTAGGCGCGGTCTCTGCCGAGCTTTTCCTCCGCCACCTCTGCCAGCGCGATGAAGGACTCGACCACGGTGCGGTAGCCCGTCAACGGATGCGGCTGGTCGCGACGGATCGGCAGCAGGCAGGGCTCGCCATTGAGCGGCTCGCGGAACATGCCGCTGGCCCAGCTCGATGCCGCGGCGTTCGGCTTACCGGGCCGCACGATGACGGTGGGCAGCCGCACGCTGCGGCCGTCGAAGTGACCTTTGCGCGTGTGATCATTCACGAGCATCTCACACATCGCCTTCGTCATGCCGTAGGTGGTCTGCGGCACTTGCTTCGTCAGATCCGTCATCGTGCCGCTCATGTCCAGTCCGCCGTAGCAGGCCACGCTGCTGGCAAAAATCACCCGCGGCCTGCCTGCCGCCGCGCGCGCCGCCTCGAACACATTGCGCCCGCCATCGAGGTTCACGCGCAGCGCGTCATCGAAGCGCTCCTCGCACTCGCCGCTGACCATGGACGCGAGGTGAAAGATCACATCGGCATCGCCGCCGATTGCCTGGCGAACTGCGGACAGCTCGCCGATGTCGCCCGTCACCTGCCGCACGCGCGCATCAGCCGCAGGCGCGCGGAAGCATGCATCCAGCAGGACGATCTCCCCGATCTGCGTGCCGCATAGTGTGCCGCGCCGCAGAAGTCTCTGTGAGAGCTGCGATCCCAGAAAGCCGCCGCCGCCGGTAATGATGATTTTCATGCGAGTGTGACTGACGCGCCGAGGTGCCCGCTGCGCGCGGCAAATGGAAAGCGCAGGTCAGTGTGTCTGGCCATGTTGGGCCTGGAGCTGGCTGATCTGCTTCTCCAGATCGCGCATCCGGCGGGCCATCTCGGGCAGTTTTTGGATGGCGATCCATTGGCGCTTGGCGTCCTTGTCAGGAGCAGCGGGAATGCCGAGCACGGTGCCGCCATCTGGAATGTCACGCATCACACCTGACTTGGCGCCGACGGTCGATTGCCTGCCGAGCTTCAGATGGCCCGCGATGCCGGACTGGGATGCGATCACGGTGTAGTCGCCGAGGTGCGTGCTGCCAGCGAATCCGACTTGGCCCATGATCAGGCAATGGCGGCCCATGACGACGTTGTGCGCGACGTGTACCAAGTTGTCGATCTTGGTGCCAGCGCCGATCACGGTGGAACCCAGCGCCCCGCGATCAATGGCCGCACTGGCACCGATCTCGACGTCATCATGGATGACGACATTGCCGACCTGCAAAACCTTGCGATGGCGGCCCTCATCAAACACATATCCAAAGCCATCCGCGCCAATCGTGGTGCCGGCGTGAATCCTCACGCGATTTCCGACGACGGTCTGGTGGTAAAGCGTCACCTGGGGAAAAAGCCACACATCCTCACCCAAAAGTGAGGCACTGCCCACATGGTTCCCGCCCATCAGGACGGATCGCGCGCCGATCTGCACGCCTGCGCCGATCACGCAGTGGGGGCCGATGTGCGCCGTTGGGTCAACTTGCGCGGTGGATGCAAGTGAGGCGGTCGGGTGAATGCCGGGAAGGTGCTGCTCAGCCGCGAAGAAGTGAGGCAGCAGCTTTGCCATGGCCACCCGTGTGTTTGCCACGCGGATGAGGATCTTGCGGGTGGAGGTGAAGCCGGCCGGAACGAGGATGGCGGAGGCCGCGCCGTCCTCTGCGGCAAGGAGGTAGGCCTGTTTTTCGGCGAAGGTCAGGTCGCCCTCTGTGGCATTGTCCGCAGCAGCGAATCCGGTGAGAAGTGTGGAGGCGTCGCCAATCACCTCGCCTCCTACAAGCTCGGCGATTTGAAAGGCAGTGAATGACATGATGAGGTGAAGTATCCGGGATGAAGTGATCTCCACCGGCAAAGCTCAGACATGAGCGACAGCTTGCGGTGTGTCCTTCGTTTCTTTCCGCTTCGGCTTTTGCGTTTCCAGATCGCGCAGGCTGACCATGCGCTGGGAATCGACATCCCAAAGCTTCAGGCGCAGACACCGATAGACGTCGTTCGGGCGGAGCGATGTGACGCAAGGGGACTGTAGCTCGGGCGTGTCACGCAGGACCTCAGGCAGCCTGTAAAAGGGGATCTTCGCGTTCAGGTGATGAATGTGATGGTAACCGATGTTTCCGGTGAAGTAGCCCATGACCGGGCTCGTGCGCAGGAAGCTGGATGACTCCAGGGCCGCCTTCTCGTAAGTCCAGCCCGCCTTGTCGTGGAAGGACACACCGGGGAAGTTATGCTGGGCGTAAAACAGGTAGGTGCCTATCGCGTAAGTGATGAAGTGGGGGATCGTCTGCGCCAGCAGCAAGCCCTGCCAGCCCCAGTTGACGGCCAGCACCACCCCGATGGCGACGTGAACACCGAGGGCAATGAGGCAGTCATAGTGCCGCTTTGGATCTTTGAGGAACGGCCCGATGCACATGCCATAGATAAACATGGTGAAATATCCGAAGAGAATCGTGAGCGGGTGCCGCATGGCCAGATATTTGCGGCGGGTCGCCGTCGAAGACTTGAGAAACCGCGCCGAGGTCATGATCGGAAACGACCCGATGTGAGAGCCGCGCAGCTTGGAATTGTGATGATGATGATGGTTGTGCGAGCTGCGCCAGATGCTGCTCGCGCTCAAGGCGTAGATGCCGAACACCCGCATGAGAATCTCCGCCAGGCGGGAGCGCGAGAGGATCGCGTGGTGCT
>JANOBO010000299.1:0-9431 GCA_031411695.1 Verrucomicrobiaceae bacterium | reverse complement strand
GGCGGCGAATCTGTCCTTCGAGTAACCAAGGCCTGGGCCGCCCAGCAAGCCGGCTGACAACATGCCGATGCCGCCCATGATCGAGATCGCAACCGCGCCTGTGCGAGGGAAACGATCTGACGCGACAGCGAGCATCGTGGGCCAGAAGAATGTCTTGCCGACGGCATAGATGCCAAGAGCGATCAATGCCATGGTGAAAGTCTGCATCGTGCTGGCCAGATTCAGTCCCACGCAAGCGAGGATCGAGCAGACCAGCAGCAAGCCGACTGGCGACAGTTTCAGAGTCTTCTCAATCCAATGCGCGCAGAACCGAAGACCAAACATGATGGCAGACGTCCAGAGGAACAGCGCCTTACCCTGCTCTGAAGTGAACAGGTTGCCGGTGATGTTCTGAATCCATCCATCTGTCCCAAGCTCGACGGCACCGACGAGCAGATGGGCGACGAAGAGGAAAAACAGCAGAAAAGACCCAATCGAGAATTTCGTGATGACGCCCACTGCCAGAAGCAACGCACCCGCGATGGCGTAGGCTGCGCTTTGCGGAAGCCCGAGGTTTCCTGCGAAGAAAAGGGAAAGCAGGTAACAGATCACCAGCGCCCCCAAGATTCCCACGTCCTTGAACATGTCGCCCAAGCTGGTGCCTTTTTCAGACGCCTCGGACTTCGGCATCTTTTGACCGAAGAACATGAAGCCATAGATCACCGTTGGGATCAGATAGAGGGCGAGCTGGATCTTCCAGTTCACTTGAAGCTTGTCATCCAGGAACCAGCCGGCCACGACGCCGAGGATCATGCCAGCGGGCCAGGAGGCATGGAGAATGTTGAGGTAGTGCGTGCGATTGTGAGGGAAAAGAGTGGCGACCAACGGGTTGGCGACTGCTTCCAGCGTGCCGTTCGCAAACGCGAAAATGAACATGCCTATCGTGAGCATGTTGTAAGCGTTCTCCGGCGTCGTAGCTCCGAACGTCACGACAGCGGAAAGCACATGGCAAAGAAATGCCACGATAACGAGAAATCCGTACCCAATTTTGTCCGCGACCACGCCGCCGATGATGATGCCAAAACAGAAGCCGGTGAATCCCGCGCCGCCGATCGCACCCAATTGAGTGGCGGTGAAGCCGAACTCTTTGCCCCAGTTATCAAAGATTCCCCCCCGAATGGCAAAGCCGACGCCGGCTGCGAGGATGGCCATGAATCCGGCCCAGAGGAGCCGGTTGGCGTTGGGTGCGATGCCTTCTGTTTGTGCTGACATGGGAGTCGGGATGTGATGGGGTTGGAATTGGTTGCAGGCGGCTGGGCGGTGATTTTGCCGCTGCGACGAATGCAAGCCGCACGTTTTAGGCAGTTCCGTCGATTCCGACAAGGAAAAAATCACTTCACTGAGAAGATTGGAGTCCGCTTCGCCCTTGGAGCATCCCATGCGCTATCTAGTCCGCGCGGAGGGGTGCGGCGCTTTTGTGGTCGCGCAGGCCTTCCATTTGTAGTCCTGGGTGACAAAAAGGCAGGGTTGACGGATACTACTATGCTAATTATAATTATAATAGTGGTTAATTGCTTACCAACCTCAACTCTGCTCGTCTCCGTGGTGCTCACACTGGCGTTGCCGACTCGCGCACGGGCTTATCTCGGGAGCTTCGAGGAAGGAGACGGCTACCACACGCCGATCACGCTGACCGGGTATCTGAATGTGGGAGGACGCGGAGAGATCGCGACGCTCAGCATCGCGGGTGACGCCGTCTTTTACAATGGCGACCCCTCGAACGGACTGATCAACTGGGTGCCTCCTGCGGCGACTCCGAACAGCCAGGGTGACTTCACCCATGGCCCCGATGTGACGCGTTACAATGCGGGAGCTTTTAGCGGGAACGCCGGGGGCGCGGGAGGCTTGGCGCTGGACATCCGGGACGACACCGGTCTCTGGCAGGCGGTGAGTGGCGGACGGATCAACGACGATGCGAACGCGCCCAACTTCAACGGCACGGAAACCCAAGGCCGTGACCACATCATCGTCTGGCGTTACCCAAATCCGCACGACGGAGCGCAGGTGCTGGATGTGCTGGCCAGTGACGTGGACCTCACATACAAATACTCGCTCGATTCTCGGGACCTAAATGGCTTGGATCCGACGCTTTCCGCCGGCTACCGCACCACCATGAGCTTCTGGTTCTGCCCCACGGATTCGGACGACGGATTTGCGGAGAACGTGTTCGGCCTCTCCCTGCAGGACAGCACCGGCCAGTCACTCCTGGAGTTTGGCTACACCGGGGACAACACGCTGCAATACCGCGTCGGCGCCAGCTCACTGTGGCAGACGACATCGGTCAATGTCGGCAGTCACGGGTGGTCGCAAGCGACGTTGACCGTCGATGCATTCACCAACCAAGCCAGCTTCTCAGCGGTCGCCTGGGATGACGGCACGGGCAGCCTCACGGCTCACGATTTCATCACCGACGTGGATCTGGGAGTGGATGCAAATGCGTTGGAATCCCTGCGGTGGAGCACAAAAGGCGGCATCCTCGATGCGGGTGGAGCGGTGGCCTACAAAAACACCTTCGACGATTTTGAGTTCAACGCCGTCGCCGTTCCCGAGCCGCAAGGCGTCTGGTTGCTGGCCATTGGGGCGCTCGGTGCCCTTCGTCGTCGTCGCTGACCGTGCAGAGATTGGATCGGAGATCTTCAGTTCAGCTTCCACAGCGTGCCATCGCTACGGATGAAGACCGCTCCATTCGAGATCGCAGGCGTGCTGAGGATGGTCTCTTTCAATTCAACGGTGCAGACGACTTCTCCATCCTTCGCCGTGGTGTCCACCACTTGGAAGTCGCCGCGCTCGCCGGCAATGTAGATAAACTTTCCCGCCGCCACCGGCGAGCCGCTGAAGGGGCCTTTAAGCCGCAGCTTCCACGCCTCGTCCCCGTTCTTCGTGCTCGCGCGGATGAGCACGCCCGCATTGTTCAGCACATAGATCGCGTCACCGATGATCACCGGGCTGGCCGTGCCTGGATTGAGCTTTTCGTTCCGCCAGAGCTGGCTGACCGAGCTGCCCTCAGGCCGCAGCGCGGTGATGCCATGGCTGGCCGCGTAGAGGATGCCACCGCCCATCGCGCTCGATGGGATGGTGCTCGCGCCGTCGGCGTAGTTCCACACCTCGCGGCCCGTTGAGGGCTCGATGCCCAGGATGCCCTTGCTGGATTGCAGCGCCACCACCGGTTTGGTTCCGCCTGTGTCCAGGTGCAGCGCGGTGGTCCAGTTTGCTGCCTTCGGCCTGTCGATCTTCCATCGATTCACGCCTGTGGTCACATCGAGCCCTGCGGCGAATGACTCGCTGTCATTCTCGCTCTGCACGATCAACGTCCCGCCCACGACGGACAGGCTCTGTGCCATGCCGAGACTGTTGCTCGCATTCGCATAATCATAAGTCAGCCCGCGCAGCCACTGGAGGTTTCCGTCCAGGTCGAAGGCGAAAAGATCGTTCGACGAATACTGCGCAAACACCCGCTCCCCGTCGCTGCACGGCGTCGGTGCCGCCACGTTGGTCTTCAACTGCGTCATCGTGCGCCCTGAAGCGCGCATCACACGCTCCCACTCGGTCTTGCCCGACTTCGCATCAAAGCAAAACACATGCAGGCTGTGCTGCTCGGGACCGCTCGCGCAGGTGACGAAAACTTTGTCCCCCACCACGATGGGACTCGACAGCCCTCGCCCCGGCAGGCTCACGCTCCAAGCCACCTTCAGCTGCGGCCCCGCAGCTTTCGCCTCGGTGGATACACCACCCCCGTTCGGCCCGCGGAACTGCAGCCAGTCGGCGGAGAAGGATGAAGGATGAAGGATGAACGGTGCAAGAAAGGCGACGAGCAGGGGGAGCGGTCGTGTGTGAGGAAGAGTGATCATGATTTTTAGATCGTAAAATTTGAATTCGGCATTTGCTCACCTCTCACTTCGCGCCGGCAATGGCCGTGCCGGTCGCGTCACAGATGCGCATTTGGAACTGCCACTCCACCGTCCAGTTTTCCGTCTGCTCGTTCTGGCAGCACTTCACGAGGAGCCGGTTTGCGCCTTTCTTCAGTCGGACGGGCAGCTTGTACTGGTCCAGCTTCATACCCCGGTGGTATTCATCTCGCGCAAAGAGCAGCTCGCCATTCAGCCAGACCTTCCAGCCGTTCTTGCAGCCGATGCGGATCTCTGCGGAGCGTTCTTCCGCCGCGTCGAACTCAGTGAAGGCGTAGCCCGTCACCTCCTTCAGCATCGTGAAGGGCTTGTTGAAGTCGATCATCCCGTAATCATCCTTGCTGGTGAATTCCACCCACTTCGCATCGCCGCCTTTGCCGGGGTGGCTGGCCGTCAGGTTCACTTCTTTTTCGGGCGGAAACACCACCTCGAATCCCTTGCGCTCCACATTCGTGAAGGGCGCGATGAGGTGCCACTTCATGAGAAAGCCAAAGTGCCGCGGCAGATCCACCGTTTTGCCCAGATCGCGCAGCTTCTTGGCCGCGCTCTTGATCTGGTCCTCGTCACGCGCCGCCACCAGAGCCTTCTCGAATGAGACTGCGGCGGCGTCCGTGTTTTTCCCCGCGAGCGCTGCGTCGCCCTCCTCCAGCAGCTTCGATACGGGGTAGCGCCGCAGCTCGGAGCTGGGATCACCCAGCAGGCTCATGGCCAGCTTCTCCGACATCTCCGGCTTGCTCTTCCGGATCAGATCAAATGCCAGCACGCGCGGTGCGGCGGCGTTCTTCGTGTCCTGTAAAAAAGTCACCAGACTTTCCACCGGCAGCCCGGCGCCCGCCGCTGATTTCTCCGCCACCACGCCTGCCGCTGTCCGCAGCCAGTTCTCCGCCAGCGGATTCGCCCCGTTCATGCCGCCGAGAATCGTCGTCAGCGCCGCTGCCTCGCTTTTCACGATGTCCGCCCAGGCTGCCGTGGCTGCGGCGTTGCCTTTTCCCTCGCGATCCACCGCGCGGAGTTTTTCAATCGATGCGGAAAGCTCCGCGTGGACCGGCGAACCGAAGCCGAAGAGTGCCAGACAAAACAAGAGGCGCGTGTTCATGATCAAGAAGGGGATGCTTTCACAGCTAACGCGATTCGCCAACACACATTTTGCCCATGGGCCCGAAGAAACCTGCGCCGGATTTCTCAGTTCCCGCGACCTCGAAACGCCACGCGAAGATCCCTGAGGTGGGGTGGTCAATGAGCGAGGCTCCTTGCACTAACTGGCTCCGGCTCGACCGTTCCGGCATGTCATCTGCCGAGACCTTCCTTTTCTCCATCATCTTCGGCGCGGTCGGGCTCGCCGCGTTCGGCTACGGCAAGACCACCTCGCAGCCGAAGCTGATGATCATCGGCGCCGTGCTGATGGCCTACACTTATTTGGTGTCCGATCCCTGGCTCGTGCTCGGCATCGGCACCGTGCTCAGCGCGGGCCTGTGGTACGCGGCTGAGTAAAGCATGCCCGGCCCAATGAACGGCCGCGCCGTGCGTTTATGCGGCGAACATTCCTCCCATGAAAACATCGCTCCTCGTCCTTGCCTTGCTCATTTCCGCCGGATCGCTCCACGCTCGCGAGTGGACATCCTCCGACGGGCGGAAAATGCAGGCCGAGTTTGTCTCCGCCACTGCAACGGATGTGACGCTGAAGCTGGCGGCGGGCGGACAGATTTCGACGTTGCCCATTTCGCGACTGTCCGCAGAAGATCAGCGGTGGATCGCGGCGCAGGGCAGCAAGAGCGCTGAGCCTGCGAAAGTGATGGCCGGACCGTTTGCGGATCTCGTCACGGGAGAGTGGGCACTGTCCGAGTTCAAGGGCCTGCCCTTCGCGCTGTATGCCTCAAAGGATCTGGATTCCGCGAAGAGGATTCCGCTCATCCTCGCGCTGCATGGCAAGAGTCAGAACAACGAGAACGGCAAGCAGGTGGGCGGATGGATGAAGACATTTTCGAAAGAGGAGAACCACAAGGAGCGCCCGTGCATCGTCGTCGCGCCGCTTTGCTATCAGCCGTACGGCGGCACGGGCGGCGGCTGGAGTGACAAGCCGGGCCTGCAGGCCGTGGCACTGGTGAAGGAGCTGATCAAGTCGCTGCCCGTGGACAAGGAGCGCGTTTATTGCGTTGGCTATTCGATGGGCGGCTTCGGCACCTGTCATCTCATCAACTCGGAGCCGCGCATGTTCGCGGCGGGCGTGGCGGTGGCCGGCTGCACGGGCGTGGAGACTGCGGGCACATTCAAGAAAGTGCCGCTGTGGTTGTTTCATGCCACGGACGACGCCACCGTCGAGGTGAAATATTCGCGTGACTTGGCAAAGGCGCTGGAGAAGGCGAAGGACTGCAAATACACGGAGTACCCGACGGGCGGTCACGGCATCGTGGGGAAGGTGTTTGACGAGCCCGACATGCACATGTGGTTGTTCGCGAAAGGCGTGAAGAAGTAAGCGTGAGGTGGGGGGAACGAAGCCCCACGCAGTCGGAGCCGTCGTGGACGTGCTCGAATTCACAGCGGAGCGCGCATGTCACTCGCGGCGGCTGCGCTCGTGGGTAATGTCTCCACACCCATTCATGTCCGACCTTCCTATCTCTCCACCGTCATCCGCTGGCTGGCGTTTCGATCATTCGTATGCGCGGCTTCCGGCTGCGTTTCAGGTGCGTGTGGATCCCACGCCGGTGCGTGAGCCGAGGATGGTCGTGTTCAATCGTCCTCTGGCGGAATCGCTTGGACTCGATGCGGACCTGCTCGACAACGCTGCGCTGTTTGCAGGCAATGAATGGCCGCGCGAGGCGCTGCCGCTTGCGCAAGCCTACGCTGGACATCAGTACGCAAACTTCACCATGCTTGGCGATGGCCGCGCGGTTTTGTTGGGCGAGCACATCGCGCCGGGCGACGAGCGCTTTGACATTCAGCTCAAGGGATCGGGCCCGACGCCGTTCTCACGTCGAGGCGATGGGCGTGCGGCGCTGGGGCCGATGCTGCGGGAATACATCATCAGCGAGGCAATGCACGCGCTGGGCATTCCGACCACGCGCAGTCTCGCGGTGGTGGCGACGGGTGAGCCGGTCTTTCGCGAGCAAACGCAGCCCGGCGCCGTCCTCACCCGCGTCGCGGCCAGTCACATCCGCGTGGGCACCTTTGAATACGCGGCGGCTCGCGCTGAGAAGCCTGCGCTGCAAGCACTGGCCGATCACACGCTGCGTCGTCACTACCCGGAGGCCGTCGATGCCGAAGCCCCATACGCCGCCTTCCTCGACGCCGTGATCGAGCGCCAGGCGATGCTCATCGCGCGATGGCAGCACATTGGCTTCATCCACGGCGTGATGAACACCGACAACATGGCCCTCTCCGGTGAGACCATCGACTATGGGCCGTGTGCGTTCATGGACGCGTATGATCCGGCCACCGTGTTCAGCTCCATCGACCGCAACGGCCGCTACGCCTACGGCAGGCAGCCGCACATCGCGCAGTGGAATCTCGCCCGTCTCGCCGAGACCTTGCTGCCGCTGCTGCACGATGATGACGAGAAGGCCGTGGAAATCGCGAACGCGTCGATTGCGAGCTTTGAGACCCGCTTCAAGCACCACTGGCTCGCGGGCATGAGAGCGAAGCTGGGGCTCTTCTCTGAAGAAAACGAAGACACCGCTTTGATCCACTCCTTGCTCGATTGGATGCAGCAAACCCAGGCCGACTTCACGAACACCTTCCGCGATCTGTCTGGCACTTCATCGGCATCGCTCGCACAAGACCCCGCCTACCTCGACTGGCATCAGCGCTGGCAAAGCCGCCTGAGCCGGCAATCGCAGTCGGCTCGTGAAGTCACCGAACAAATGCAGCGCCACAATCCATCCATCATTCCGCGCAATCACAAGGTCGAAGAGGCCCTGGCCGCAGCGGTTGAAAAGGATGACCTGAGCGTGATGCAGCAACTGCTGGCTGTTTTGGCCAAGCCCTACGATCACTCGCAGGATCATCCCGAGTACAGCATGCCGTCGAACTCGGAGTGGTATCGGACGTTTTGCGGGACGTGAGATTTTATTTTCAGTTCCTCCACGGCGTGATTAGAAGTATTGGATCGACACTGCGGCGGGAAGGTGGGAGGAATGTTGGGGATGAAAATCGGGCCGCCATCTTGTTGGATATGTGGAGCGGAAGCCGACAGCGCCGAACATCGCATCAAGAAAGCTGACTTGGTACGCGCCTACGGAAAGGGGCCGTACAAAGGACCGTCGGCACCAGTGCATGTTCGAGGAAGTACAATTACGCCAATACAAGGTCCGCGCGCCAAAAAGGTGAAGTACTCGCCGTCACTTTGCGCGCCATGCAATTCTACGAGGACACAGCCTTACGACCGGGCGTACGATCAGTTCATGTCTTGGGTGTTGGCAAACGAGGAGACTGTACTGCGAGAGCGCTTCATCGACTTCGCTGAGGTTTACGGTGCCAAATTCGAACGCCCGCAATGCGACCTGTTTAAGTATTTCGTAAAGAGCCTCGGGTGCCGACTTGTTGACGCGGGCGCATCTGTCCCGTTGGACTTGGTCACGTTGCTACCAAAGGAGTCATTTCGAACTGCATTGAAGATCACCTTTTCCGTGAACGAAGATATCCTGCTAATGCCCAAACGAAGCCGTACGGTTTTCATCGGGAAAGGTGATCTGATTGTATGGAAGTCGAAGAGTGATCCACTGACCCTGAATGCGTACACATGGGATGAGCATACGTCTTGGTTGATGATGAATTACTGGTATGCCAGACCTTCGGATGGCGGTCTGGGATCCACATGGATCGCTAACACGCAGTTTCTTTACCTCGGAAGCTTCGAGCCGCTTTCGCCAGAGGACAGGGTTGAGCACATCGAGAAGTGTCGTAACTACCCTGAAGCCGAAAGGGATACTTGACCGGTTTGGGCCAATGTGCAGCCGTCGTCTGAGAGACTCTCTACCCCGGAAGCCAGATGTCTGGCAGATTATTTCATTCACTACGAGAGAATCTCTGGCAGACAATCACTCCAGCCAGTTCTCGACACGCAGTCCCGGCACCGGTTTGAAATCGACGACGTTGCGCGTGAGCATGGTGGCATCGTGGGCGAGGCGGATGCAGGCGATCTTCGAATCCTGGGTGCCGACTTGCTGGCGCAGGTGATTCAATCCATTAAACCCGAACGCCGCGTTTGCCCTTTTGATGGAGGGCGCTTGAGCCGGGTCAGATCGCGCAGCCGCCGGGTGCCACCGTGTCCCAATCGGGGACTGGCGGGCGTTGTCGGACCAAAAGCGGCGCGATTGGCTCTGGTGGCTCGCAGGCCTTGTCGATCAAGGCTTGGTGCTTCGCGAGACCTCCCCCGGTTTGCGAGAGTCTGAGCACGATTTTGCGCCCGATACGCCCGAGCACGGCTCCGCAGACAAAGATCGCCGCACGCAGTGTCGAGGGCTGACGCCAGCCGCTCTGCGGGGTCACCTG
>JANOBO010000298.1:0-13907 GCA_031411695.1 Verrucomicrobiaceae bacterium | reverse complement strand
CTTCCCCAGCATCCGCGCGCGGCGGGCGAGGATGTCCTGGATGGTGCAGTTCAACACATGCCCCAGCGTGAGAATCCCCGTCACGTTCGGCGGCGGGATGACGATGGAATACGCCGGCCGCTTCTCGCTCACGCGCGCGGGATCAGCCTCGAAGCACTTGTCATCGAGCCATCGATTGTACCAGCGGTCTTCGACTTCCGCCGGCGTGTAGGTCTTGCTAAGGTCGGGCATGGGGACGCGCAAGATGGGTGCGAACGCCTGTTTTGCAATCGGGTGTCCTCTGGCGAAACGCGCACGCGGCGGAGGCCGAAGAATCCACGCCGCGGACGCCGTCATGATTGCAAAAGCCGCGTGCCCGGCGATTCTGCGCGGCTGTGTCCGACTCCAATCCATTTCCGTTCTTCCGCTCCGCCACGTTTGCATGGATCCTCATCACATCAGCCGCGCACGCGGAGGAGAAGGTGCGGCTGCGATCTCATTGGGAGCCCGGCCGCACGTATCTCCAGCTCACGGAAACGCAGACCACTTCCACCCTGACGCCCGCTCCGGGCGAGACGGTGGAGCAAAAGCTCAGCGTCGTGCAGAGCACGGCCATCAAGGTGACTCCTGACCCAGGCTCCAAAGGCAAGCGCGCGGAGGTGAAGTTCACCGGTGTGAAAGGCGAGATGACGTTTCAAAATCAGACGTTCAAGTTTGACTCCGCTGACCCGCAGTCGGCGCATCCGCTGCTGCGCCAGGCGATTTCAGGCACGGCTGGGAAGAGCTTCGTGGTGGTGTTCGATGCGGACGATGCCTTCGTCGATTTGAAGGACACCGAGAAGCTGGCGGCCGACGGGACCTCCGTCACCGGCTTGGGCGCGATGGCCGATGCCCGCGCGATTGGCAGGCTGTTCGTGCAGTCGCTCGACATGGGGCTTTCAAAGTCGCCGGTCTCTCTGGGCGACAAATGGAGCAGCGAGGAATCCCTCAACTTTCCGCAGGCAGGAAAGATGAAGGTGACGCTGAACTCGAAGTATGAGGAGAACGTGCAGCGTGAAGGCCGGCCGCACGCGAAGGTCACGTTCGAAGGGACGATCGTGAGTGATGACACCAAGAACCCAGACGGCACCGAGGCCAAGGGCGAGCCATCAGTCTCACTCTCGTCAGACTCGAAGATTTCCGGTCATGTGTTCTATGATCTGGAGCGCAAGACGGTCTCGCTCGCGGTGTTTCTCACAAATCTGTCTCTCAATCTTCAGGGAAACCGCATCCCGCTCCGGCAGCAGGTCACCACACGCCTTGTCTCGATCACTGACACTCCCTGAGCGCGCGGAGCGGCGCGATGCGAGCCGTGGCCTGTGCGGGCTGCGGGCTCTGCGACCTGTTGTTTTGAGTGCGGCGCTTGGCCTTTGCGGCACCTCGTGCAGCGCGCTCAAGGAGGCAAGGGAGACGACGAAGATTTTTGATGGCAGCGGTGACACGGTGGTCATCGTGCATGGGCTGCGCTGGTGGTCTCTCGGCGGGATGGACTGGATGGCGCGGCGCTTCAATCGCGCTGGCTACCGCGTGGTGCTGCTGCGATATCCATCCCGTAAGCTGGACTGCGATGGCATTGAGAACGGATGTCTGATGAAAACGGTGGCGCTGGAGAACACACGCCGGGACAGGCCGGTCCACTTCGTCGCGCACTCGCTCGGCGCGGTGGTCACCCACCGGTTTCTTCAGGATCATCCGCCGCCAAATCTGGGGCGCTCGGTGTTTCTCGGCACGCCGCATCATGGCACGGAACTGGCGGACCTCATCGCAGCAAGGCTGCCGTCATCCTTGCGCATCATCGGCCCGGCTGCGGCCAGCCTCGGCACCGCGCTCTCGGGCACTCGGGTGCAGTTGCGGACACCGAAGTTTCCGGTCGGCATCATCATGGGTGACCGGAGCAATTATCCATTCCTCTCCCCGTTCATCCCCGGCCCCGATGACGGTGTGGTGCCGGTGCGCAGCGGTGAAGTGAGCGGCGCGCGGGACCTGATCGTGCTGCACGAGGCACATGTGGAGATGATCCGGTCGCGCGCCGTGTTTCAGCAAAGCCTCCGCTTCATCGAGACGGGCCGGTTTGATCATTCACGCCCCGCGCGCCACGCCCCGCGTATCATCATAGGCATGCGGAGCGGGATTCCATGAGCTTCCGGCTTGACGCGCGCCGCAGTGTTGATGCACGCTGCGGACCGCGCGTCAAAGATGCCGGGCAAAGAACATCCAGCCTGCCGCGTTACGTCTCACCCAACTCCAACCGCTTCTTCAGTCATGAAATCGATCTCACTTTTCGTCCGGCTCCTTCCCCTCGCCGCCGCCCTGATTCCACTCAGCGCAGACGCGCAGGAGATCCGCAAATGGACGGACAAGGCCAGCGGCAAGACCACGGAGGCCGCCTTCGTCAGCGCGGACGCCGCAGCCCGCACCGTCACCATCAAGAACGCGGCCGACCAGGAGTTCACGCTGCCAGTGTCACGGCTCGATGAGGCTGACCTAAATTACATCCGCCAAAAGCTCACCGCTCCAACAGCCGCAGCCACCACGCCGCCAGCGCCAGCGGCCACACCTGGCACCGCGCCTGCAAAACCTGCGGCCGCAGGGAAGGCCGTGGCTGCGGCACCCAAAGGCGAGCCCGCGCCTCCGAGGCCTGAGCTGAAGGTCATCCCCGCCAAGGGCTTCAAGCCGCCGGCGGGACAGGATTTCGTGAAGAGCGTGCAGCGCGTCCGCCCGCGTTTGATCCACACCGCACAAGGCTGGGCGGCGCTGAAGGAGATGACCACCCGCGATCCCGTCGCCGTCAAGCTTCTCGCCACGCTGAAACAGAATGGCGAGTTCCTTCTCGCGAAGCCGGAGATGACGCGCATTTACATCACCGAGGTCAGTCCTGTGAACCCCGGCAGCCAGACGCTCTTCCGCATCGCCCTGCTCGGCGCGTTGCATTTCATCGACGGGGATCCGAAATGGAAGGAGCGCGCCGTGCGCGAGATCGGTGCGGTGACGGAAAATGTGTACGGCGACTGGTATCCGAACCCCGACAACGCATTGGTGACAAAGGACCACCTCATCGCCGGCGTGCTGGCCTACGATTGGTTCCGCGACGGCTTCAATGCCGAACAGCTCAAGAAGCTGCGCGAGTTCATCCATCAGAAGGGTGTCGATCCACTCGTCGCGCACCTCAAGGGCGAGCCAGTCCCACCGACGGCGAAGAAGATCGAGCCCGGCACCACCGCCTCCAAGGACCCGAAACCGCCGGCCAAGCCGCAGAAGAAGCCCAATGAAGATGCGCCCGAACTTATCACCGCCGAGGAAATGGGCATGTGCTCCGCACTCATCATGGCCGCCATTTGCATGACCGATGACGACCCGGCCATCACGAAGAACGCGCTGGAAGGCGTGGGTAAGATCTTTGGTAAAGGGATCGTCCAGTTCTCACCCGGCGGCGTGTGGCCCGAGGGGCTCGATATGGGGGATCAGGTGCTGGACGACGTGGCGATGGTGCTCCAGACCCTGCGCGCGGCAGGCGGCAGTGACTTCGGACTCAGCCATCTCGAGGGCATCCCGCAGGCGGGCTTGGCGCGCATGAATCTCGTCGGTCCGACAAGGCAGTTCTTCAACTACGGAGACACCAAGGTCCTCACGCTCAACCGCACTTGGGTGACGAGCTGGCTCTGCGGCGTGCATGGCAATCCCGGCGTACCCGCCGCCGCGCCGCTGCCTTCCCGAGGTGCCGAAGGCGTGAACACCGCCGCCTTCCTCGATGTGGCCGGCCAGCTCATGCATCACAATCCCTGGGCCGCTGGCTACGGCACGCCCGCCGCGTTCGATTTCATGTCGGCCGGTGGCGAGGTCGCTGCGCTTCGGTCCGCATGGGATGATCCTGCGGCGTTCTTCATCGCCATGAAAGGCGGCCGGAACGAGATCCCGACCGCGCAGCTCGACATCGGCAGCTTTGTGCTCGATGCGGGCGGCGTGCGCTGGGGTATCGAACTAGGTGCCGAGGACGACAAGGCCGCTGGATTCAATCCCGCAGCCGCAGACCGGTCGAAGCGTTACGCCCTCTACCTCGAAGGCACGCACGGCCAAAACACACTTGTGATGGGCGGCGATGTCGAGGAGCCCGAGAAGCCAGACCCCAAGAAGACCGACCCCAAAAAGCCCGCGCCGAAAGCCCCCGCGCTCACCGCGCTCCCCGGCTGTCAGGACTTTGATGCAAAGGCCGCCTTCATCAATTTCCACTCATCCACCGAGAAGGGTGTGGCCATCCTCGACATGACCGATGCCTACAAGAAGGCCAAATCCGCCCACCGCGGCGCGATGATCGTGCGCGGCCCGAAACCCTATGTCCTGCTTCAGGACGACCTCGTCATCAAAGGCACCACCGACATCGCGTGGCAGATGCACACCAAGACCGAGGTCAGCGCCTCCGGCAAAAAGGCCACGCTCACCCAAGGCAAGTCCACCCTCACCGTCACCATGCTCTCTCCCGCAGCAGGAGAGTTCGTGGTGGAGGATCCTCCCGCCAATCCGCCGGGAGATACCCGGAACCGCGACCTGCAGAAGGAGAAAGTGAAGGTGCTCAAGATCAAGCTGATGTCCGTCAAGGGTGAGCAACGCATTGCCGTCGCCTTTGCCCTAGATGCCGACGCGGCTGCCCCGCCCGTCCTTCCCCTCGTGCAGTGGGTCGGCAAGAAATAGCCGCTGCCAGCAGGCTCAGTTTTCCCTCACCGCACCCCGCATGCGTCTCGTTTCTCTTCTTGTCGCCTCCGCCCTCGTCTCCAGCGCCTCCGCAGCCCCCCGCGCCGAGCATGTCTTCATCGTCAGCTTCGATGGTGGAAAACCAAAAGTCATCCACGAGACCGACATGCCCGTCATCAAACGACTCGCGGCGGAAGGTGCCGTCACCTGGACGGCCAGCACCATCATGCCGCCGAAGACGCTGCCCTCCCACACTTCGATGCTCACGGGTCTCGGCCCGGACAAGCATCAGGTTCTGTGGAACGATTACATGCCCATCCGAGGCTTCGTCAAGGCGCCCACCGTCTTCACGCTCGTCAAGATGCGCGAGCCTGCGGCCATCACGGCAGCGTTCGTCGGCAAGGTCAAGTTTCGCCATCTCTGGCTGAAGGATTCCCTCGATGTGTTCGATTTCGACGGGCCGCAGGACATCGCTCCTGTCGCCGGAGCTGATGAGATCGAGAAGCGCGTCGTCCCCGCGCAGACGGTCGCGAAGAATGCATCCGCCTACATCGTCGAGAAGAAGCCGCGCCTGTGCTTCATCCATTTTCCAGATGCGGACAGTGCCGGGCACAAGTCCGGCTGGGGCTCCCCCGAACAGAAGGAGGCCTTCAGGGTTTGTGATCAGGCGTTGGGTCAGATCCTGCGTGCCATCAATCAGGCAGGCATCGCCGCCAGCAGCGTCGTGCTCATCACGGCGGACCACGGCGGCACGCTCAAGACCCATAAGGACGACACACCCGAGGACCGGAACATCCCATGGATCGCGTGGGGAAAAGGCGTCAAGCCCGCCCACGCCATCGCAGTCGCAGTGGATACGTTCGACACCGCGGCCACCGCGCTGTGGCTTCTCGATGTCCCGCCGCCTCCCGATCTTGATGGGAAGCCCGTCTCCGAAGCCTTCGCGCCCTAGCTACCCAGGAGGCAGCGAGGTGGTTGACATTTGCAGAGGAAGCTCTTCCGTCAGCACCCTAAACTCAAACCACAAAACGCATTCCATATGGCACTCACCGTCGGCAGCAAAGCACCAGATTTCACACTCAAGTCGAAGACCGCTGATGGTCTCAAAGACATCACGCTCAGCGCGAACTTCGGCAGCAAGAACACCGTCGTCCTTTTCTTCCCGCTCGCCTTCACCGGTGTCTGCACGCAGGAGCTCTGCGACATCACCGCCGGCCTCGACGCTTATGGCAGCCTCAATGCGGATGTCATCGGCATCAGCGTGGACAGCCCGTTCGCGCAGGAAGCCTGGGCGCAGAAGGAGAAGATCGGCATCACGCTGGTCAGCGACCTGAACAAGGCCACCACCGACGCCTATGGCGTGCGCTTTCCCGGACTCGCGGGCATCGGCGACACCTCGGCACGTGCCGCGTTTGTCATCGACAAGGCTGGTGTGATCCAATACGCCGAGCAGACCGCCACGCCGAAAGACCTGCCGAATTTTGAAGCGGTGACCGCCGCGCTGAAGTCGCTGGCTTGAGCCGCGGCCCATTTCGATCCCGAGCCGGAGGTGAGAAATCCCTCCGGCTTTTTTGCGCCCTCAATCGTCGCCGTTGACCTTCGAGATGCCAGCGTACTCACTGGGAAACCGGCGCTCCAGCGCCTTCGGGGTGATGTAGGCGATGAGCTGCGCCTCGTGCCAGTCCGAGAGGCCCCAGAACTCGTGCGGCAGTCCCATGATCACGGTGGCGCAGGTGGGAAGTCCGGGGACCGTGGTGCGCGCGAGCATCTTATCCACAAACTCGCTCATGCCAGGATTGTGCCCGAAGATCATGGCGTGGGCCGCGTCCTCATTGAGGTGGCGCACCACATCGAGGATGACCTCCGTCTCCGCTAGGTAGAGCCGCGAGTCCAATGTCATGACGTCCACCGGCAGTGAAAACGAATCGCACATCAATTGTGCTGTGGTCATCGCCCTCAATGCCGTGCTCGAGATGATGCGGTCGGGAGACGGCAGCAGGCGGTCCGCCCCATTCCCTCCAAAGTAGGTCCTGGCTAGAAAGCGCGCCACGGCCGGAGCCGCACGAAGGCCCCGGTCATTGAGCGCGCGATCATGATCTGCGGCACCGGGTTGATCCCAGCTCGACTTGGCGTGTCGGACGACGGTGAGGTACTTCATCTCGTGGGATGCGCATGCGGAAGCCAACGGAAATGGCGGCTGCGGCGGCAAACGTTGATCATCCTGGTGTCGATGCAAGCGCGGAAACGGCGGAGGGAAATTTCACACCTCGTACTCGCCCTCGCGATTTCATTTCGATTCGGGGAACTGCGGCGCATCCACGCTGACAAGCCGGATCAATCCCACGCGAGCGTCACCTTTTGCGCGTGTTCGGGATGGGTGGGGTTCAGGCTGCGCAGTTCGAGATCCATCCCATCATCACGCACCTTGGCGCGCACCCAACCGCTCGGCCGCGCCTTGTTGAACACATAGGCGATGGGCGGCAGACAGATCTGATGAACGCCCGCTTTTCCGCCGACCTTCGCCTCCCAATTGTGCGTGTGACCGGAGAACAGCGCCTTCACATTCTTGTGGGATTCCAACAGGGCGAGAAAGGCGTCGCTGTCCGCGAGGCCGGTGAGCTTCTTCCCTTCCGGCACCGGACCCTGCGGATTATGATGCAACATTACGACCGTCGGCTTCCCTGCCAGCCCCGCGAGCGTGCGGTCCATCCACGCAAGCTGCGCCGCGCCGAGCAGGCCGGGCGTGCTGTTGATCTTGTCCAGCGAGTCGAGCAGCACCCAATGAATCCGCGCGCTGGAGATGACAGACACATGCCGCTGAGCCACCGGCTTCTTTTCCTCCGCGACGGAGAGATCCACAGGCGCGCATGTGGCCAGGAATGTCTCGCGATTGTCGTGATTACCCAGCGTCAGATGCACCGGCAGCCCTGCATCCCGCAACGGCTGCACCAGGCTCACGAACGTGCTGTAGTCACCCGCCTGGCCGTCGAGATACGCGATGTCCCCGTTCACCATCACTCCGAAGGGTTTCTCCTTTTCCGTCAAGGCCTGCGCCACGCAGCGTTTCAAGTTCTCAGCCATGCAATTGCCGCGCACCTCAAGCGTGAGATCCTCGGCAACGTGCGTGTCGGAAAACAAAATCCACGTTTCGTCTTTCGGTAACTCCGCGCCGGCTGACAAACCCGCCGTGGAAATGCCGAGGCCTGCCGCTGCGGCGTGTTTCAACCAATCGCGACGCGTGGAGGTGGGTGGAAGATGAATGGGCATGGGTGATGACTGAGTTTGAGACGGATGAGTTTGGATCCGACCGTCATTCTTACGTTCCGAAGTAGCGGTCTCCAGCATCACCGAGGCCCGGCACGATGTAGGAGCGGTCGTTGAGCCCTTCGTCAATGGCGGAAGTGAAGACCGAAACCTCCGGATGCGCAGCTTGAAACGCGGCGATTCCTTCCGGCGCGCTCACGACGCAAACGAGACGAAGATGCACAGCCCCTGCCGCCTTCAGCTGCCGCGCGGCCTCCACCGCGCTGCCTCCGGTGGCGAGCATGGGTTCGAGCAGAAACACCTCCGCGTCCGCCAGCGTCGCCGGCAGCTTCGCATAATAAGACTGCGGCAACGCGGTCTTCTCATCCCGGCAGATCCCGATGTGCGCGACGACCATGTCCGGCACAAGCGGCAAGATTCCATCGACGAGACCAAGGCCCGCCCTGAGGATCGGCGCCAGCACCACCGCGCGGCGGATGCGGTGGCCCGCCGTCTGCGCCAGCGGAGTCTGCACCGTCACCTCCTCCATCTCCAAGTCCCGCGCTGCCTCCGCAAAGAGCAAGCCCGCCAGCCGGCTCAGATGCCAGCGAAACTTCTCCGTGCCCGTGCCTATATCCCGCAGAGCAGTGAGATGGACTCGCGCGAGTGAGTGGCTGAGGAGGTGGACGGTGGGGTGGGACATGACGAATGACGAGTGCAGAATGACGAGTGCAGAATGACGAATTTCGGAGGGCGTTACAAGCCCCATTCCAGCCATGCGCGTCCGTTGGTTTAGTGGATTGACGGCGAGGTCAGAATTCGACAAGGCGAAGGGCGCGTTCGATGTCGTCGAAGCCAGCTCGAAACACGCGCGCGTGTGATGATTATGTGAACACGGTGATGGAACTGAACAAGGCGCCGCACCGGCTGAAAGCGGCGGTGGGCGAGCGAGCGGGCAAGTGACGACGGCGCGCCGGGCCGTGTCCCACGAACTGCCGTCACTCAGTGACTGGCCTAATTTGCGCGCGGCGACCGGCCGGCCACTTTGCGGGCGACGGCAATTTTTCTCGCGCTTTTTTTAGTTGGCTGCCGAGGCTTTTCAGAAGCGGCTGGCTTCTCGAGCGTGTCGGACAGGCGGTCGAGTGACTTGGCAAAGGACTGCTCCAGATGGGTGAGCGCCTCGGCAAAGCCATCTGCTTTTTTTCGCACCAGCTTGAGTGCCTCCGCGGTTTTTCGCTTGAGACCGGCCTCACCTTTCTGCCTCCATTCATCAAGGACGACGCGAGCTTGATTCGTGTGGGTGGTGGTGGCCTGAAGCTTTTCCTCCAGCTTGGAGATCAGCTTGTGGGCTTTTTCAAAGTTGATTTGCATGGGAGTGAGGAGGGCTGGTAGTTCCGGGATCTTTGAAGCTGTCGCATGCGCAACTGCCGCGACAAGACACGCAGCACCGGTGATTTCACAAGGACCAATATGTTACAACAACGGGCGGAGCGCGCTTCCGAGTTCACGTCACAGCCACGAAACCGTCGATCATTTTGCAGCGAGAAACATGTGCTCCTGCTGATGAGCCGGCGTGCGGAACAGGATGGCGATGGAGAACGTGACGATCGTGCCGAACATGATGCGCCAAGGGAACTCGATGACCGGCACCCAATCCGGATGCTTCAGCGGGCTGCCGGGATTGAGGAGCTTCATCACGTCAATGTCGAGGCCGCTGAGGTAGGCGACGACCAGAAAGCCGGCGAGCATTGCGATGCCGTTCCCCAAGTCGTTACCGCGCGTCTTCGTGAACAAGCCGACGGAAAAGACGCCGAGGAGCGATCCATATGTGTATCCGAAGATGCCGAGGATGATCGGCAGGATGCGCAGGGCTGGATTATGCGCGGTGACCCACGCGGTGCCGAGCGCGACGGCGATCAGGAGCGAGGCGAAGAGAACGGTGCCGAAGCGCAGCACGCGCACGCGCCCGGCATCCGTGTCGGGCTCGCCGAACCAGCGGAAGTGGAAATCGCGCACATAGCTGGTGGCGAGCGCGTTTAACGCGGTGCTCAGGGAGCCCATGGCCGTGGCGAGCACTCCGGCAAGCACGAGCCCACGCACGCCGCCTGGCATCACGGTAAGGATGAAGTGCGGGAACACCTTGTTTGCCGAGACCACGCCAGACTCGCTTCGCGGCAGGAGCGGATCAGGGTTCTGCTGGTAGTAAACCCAAAGCAGAATGCCGATGGTCAGGACAACGATCGTGATCGGCACATCGGCGAGACCGGAGAGCATCGTGGCCACGGCGCTCTGCTTTTTGTTCTTCGCGGTCAACATGCGCTGCACCATGTCCTGATCGGTGCCGTGAGTGGCGAGCGTGACGAAAGTGGAGCCGAAAAACGCCGCCCAGATCGTGTACTCCTTCTCGAGGATGCCCTTGATATTGCCCCACAGGCCCGCGCCTTCGGTGAACCCCCAATCGATGTATGTCAGATCGTCCTTCCCCGTGAGAAGCTGGGTGGCTCCAGCCCAACCGCCCGGAATATGGCCCAGCAAATAGACCAGCGAAAAGCCCAGCGCGCATACCAGCACAAGGATCTGAATGACATCCGTCCAGATCACCGCGCGAATGCCTCCCACCGATGTGTAGAGCGCGGTGGCCAGAGTGACGAAGATCAGCGCGCCCCCAGTGAGCAGGAACTCCTTCGTCGGTGACAAGGCCTCCCCCGGGTATTGCATGTGCCACACGAGCACCAGCAACATGCTGGGCACCCACAGCCGCGTGCCGCTCGCCAGCACGCGTGTGACGAGGAACACCGCCGATGTCATCCGCCGTGTGCGCGGGCCGAAACGCGAGCCGAGGAATTCATAGATGCTGACCACGCCGTGCCGATAATAGGCGGGGATGAAAACCGCGCTGACCACGACACGCGCGAGAAGGTATCCGACCAGGAGCTGCACGTATGTGTAGTTCCGGAGCGCGAAGCCTTCGCCCGGAGCGCCGAAAAATGTGCCCGCGCTGATCTCCGCCGCCAGAATGGAAGCGAGCACCGCCCACCAGGCGATCTGCCGGTCACCAAGTGTGAAGCCCTCCACGCTCCCGCTCTTGGCGCGCTGCGAAAGGCCGATGCCCATGATGATGCCGAAATAAACGAGAATGACAATGGCATCGAGGAGGAATGGCATGGCGGTGAGGAAGCGGCATTTTGAAGGGTTGGGGCGGCCGCGCAAAGCAGAAGTTTCACAAACAAGCGGGGACTGAGGATCGTAAAATGGGGATGGAAATCAGACCCACCTTGTTGATCGCCGTGGCGGCATCCCTTGTTTCGTGCGGGCCCGCGCCGACCCCAGCCGCATCATCTGACCAGACAGCCACCCGCAAGCCTGTCGTCGCTGTTGCAAACTATCCGCTGAAGTTTTTTGCAGAGCGAATCGGAGGGGATGCCATCCATGTGAAATTCCCCGCGCCTGCGGACGAAGACCCGGCGTTCTGGCAGCCGGACGACAAGGCGATTGCAGTTTATCAGGACGCTGACCTCATCGTGATGAACGGCGCGGCTTACTCCAAGTGGGCGGACAAAACGACTCTTCCCGCGTCAAAGGTCCTCGACTCGTCCGCTGCCTTCAAATCCGCCTTGATCGAGGAGAAGAACGCAGTCACCCACAGTCACGGGACGGGAGGCGATCACTCTCACAACGGCACGGCATTCACGACGTGGATTGATTTCGATCAGGCACTCACGCAAGCGACATCAGTACGTGCTGGCATTGGCCGCGTGGTGCCTGGGGCTGAAGCAAGTCTCGACGAGAATCTCGCCAAGCTAGCGGAGGAACTCCGCAGATTGGACGATCATATGAAGGCCGTCGGCAAGCGCATGAACGGACAGCCCGTCGTTGCATCGCATCCCGTCTATCAATACTGGGCCCGCCGCTATGGCATCAATTTGAAGTTCGTGGTGTGGGAGCCTGAGGAGATGCCGACCGAGAAGCAGATGGATGAGTTGAAGGCGATTCTCTCCGCGCATCCCGCTAAGTGGATGGTGTGGGAGGGCACGCCGACACAGGCCATTGTGGACAGGATAAAAACTCTCGGTCTGCAAAGTGTCGTCTTCGACCCTTGCGGTAACCAGCCTGACGGCGGTGATTTCTATTCGGCAATGCAGGCAAATATTGCTGCGATGGAAGAGGCGTTTCCTTGAATGCGAAAGAGAGGCATAGGGGAGCCGGGCGACGAAGTTCAAATCTGCGGCGCAAAGATAAAAAATATGCATAATCTTCTTGACCGCTTTCGGGCTCGCTGACACTGTCGGCGCAACTTCAGAAAGCCATTCCATGAAATCGTATCGCCAACCCCAAAGTATTGCCACCCGGAGAACGGGCGGCTTGGGCGGCATCCTATGTTCGTGGTTTACCGGAACAGAGGTCCCACATCAGGGGATGCCCAAATCCGCAGACCGTAACCCGGAGGTGAGCAGGTAGCAGCGTTTGGACTGCACGAAGTTTTAAAACTTAGACTTCACGAAGCCCTGCTCGCCACTCAAATGGCAGCAGGGCTTCTTGTTTTCCCCCTTTCGATCTCCGATTCCATTTTGTCAGGAACCCAATCCATACCCAACTCCCAACCCAATCGTTATCCGCGCCCAGTTTGATTTGAAATGACCCCTCCGTTCCGCACAAGCCGCCGCCCTCTGGCCAGGGCGGCGGCAAGTCCAGAGCCAGAACAGCATCCACCAGACAGCGAAACGACCAGCCGATGCGCCGCCAATTCAGGGCGGGATCCGAGGCCGCAAAGGGAGCTGCTGCGATGTGTAAGAACTCCTAAGCCGATGGGCCGCTGGAGACGGAGATTCCATGCCCATTTTGTCCAATTTTACATACCCAAAAAGGCTTCCAGGGAGGTGTGCCACAAACACCGAAACATCCGCCGTGAAACAACCTGCGGGTGCGACGCCGAAACAGGCGTGGCAGCGGTGTTCGTTCTTTATTGAGGCGAGTCAGCCGCAGAAGAGCACAGAGGGCGCAAAGCGGTGCGCGTGGTGGCAGCAATGGCCCGTGGTTTTGAGGAGGTTGGCTCTCTGTGTTCCTTTGCGGCTGACCGCCTCATCTTATTTTTTTCAACACGGCGGTGGCAGACAAGCAATGCGGCGGACTCCAAACCCGCGTCGATGTGGGAGCGTTACCCACCCGCCGTGCCATTTTTCAAAGTGGTGCAATCGGCTCGATTGCACTTTCAGATTCGGGCAAGCCAGCGGCTTGCCCCACATTAGGGCCCGTGGTGTAGAAGAGCTGCACGGCCGGGTTGCCGCTCCTGCGGCTGTGCCAAGTCTGCTCCGCCCCTCATTGAATTGCGCTATCGCGCAGGGCGCTGCACACAGCAGGTGACGGAGCGTTACCGTCCGGGTCCACCAGTTTTACATTCGCAGGGAGAGCCAGCGCTCAAGTGTGTCTCATACGCACGCTGTGCCGGTGCAACTCCGGCCCCTGCATCCATTTTAACGCGGTGGTAGATCGCCAAAGACGCGAGCCTGTCTGTAAAGCAGGAGTCATTGACCGGCACGGTGCAATTCCGTGACACCGCACCATCTCAGGTCGTGAGGAGAAACCGCAGACTCGCTTGCTTGTCAGGCAAGAGACAGCGGGGGCAGCACCCGTCGCGACCGCCACTATCTGAAAGTGGTGCAATCGGCTCGATTGCACTCGGGCAAGCCAGCGGCTTGCCCCACTTTTCTTCGGGCACGAGGAAGATAGAAATCCGCTCGGCTTGGGACCGAGAGATACCCGGAGCGTAACCGGGGTGCCCGACCAATTTACGGATGGGGTGTGGGAAGAATGGAATGGTGGAAGAATGGGCAAACAGCAGCCTGCGCCACGAATGTGGAGTGACGACGATTCATGAGCCTGCTCCGCACGTCCATCGTTCCAGTTTTCCAATTCTCCACCATCGCATTCCTACTGCCCGCAAGGTGTAACGGATCATTTTG
>JANOBO010000297.1:0-2417 GCA_031411695.1 Verrucomicrobiaceae bacterium | reverse complement strand
CGACATGGAGCGCGAGCGCATGTGGTTCGACGCGATGGACCGCACGCGCCACGGCATGTGCGCCGTCGTCTTCGACACGCCCGACCGCATTCAGCACATGTTCATGCGCCCGCGCGATGCAAAGCCCGGCACGATGACCGACCCCAACGCGCCAAACGAAGTGCTCGACGCCTGCTACGAGCGCATGGATGGGGTCGTCGGCAAGACGATGGCGAAGGTGCGCAAGAACGACGTCTTCTTCGTTCTCTCAGACCACGGTTTTACCACCTTCGATCGCGGCGTCAACCTCAATGCCTTTCTCCAGCAAGAAGGCTATCTGCACACCGAACCCGACGCGAAGAAAGCCCGCTACCTGCAAGGTATCGACTGGTCCAAGACCTCCGCCTACGTCTTCGGCCTCGCCGGCATGTATCTCAACGTCGCCGGTCGCGAGAGCAAAGGCATCGTGGACAAAGCCAAGATCGCCGAGCTCAAAGCCGAGATCACCGCCAAACTCCTCGCCCTCGTCGATCCCGTCACCGGAAAGAAACCCATCCACGCCGTCCACGATTCAAGCGTCTGCTACAAAGGCCCTTACGCGAACAGCGGCCCCGACCTCCTCGTCGGCTTCGCCGAAGGCTACCGCGCCTCCTGGCGCGCAGCCGCCGGCGAAGTCGAGGAACCGCTCTTCACCGACAACGAAAAAAGCTGGAGCGGCGACCACTGCGTCGATCGCTCCGTGGTGCCCGGCATGTTCTTCTGCAATCGTCCCCTCGATCTCAAAGACGGCATCGGCCTCATCGACATGGCCCCGACGATCCTCGACCTCTTCGGCGTGCCGACGCCTGGGCATATGGATGGGAAGGTGAAGGCGTCTGATTCAAAGTAAAAAACGCCCGATTGGTCTTGCACGTTGGGCAGCGATCAGAAGCGCCAAAGGCGTGAGCCAAGCCAGCCCAGGCCAAGCGAGTCACCGAGCGTCGGCCTGGGTAACAGGGCGATAGCGCATCGTCTCCCAACGAGAAGCCCCAACGGGGCGGGACAAATCGTGCGGTGACCGATTGCCCGGGAGATGCGCTCGGTGTTGTCCCACCCCGTTGGGGCTGGTGCTCGATCATGGTTGGGAACCTCACCGAACCCAGGCCGACGCTCGCGGATTCGCTTGGCCTGGGCTGGCTTGTCCAGGGCCTTTGGCCCTGAATGTCACAAAACAAACGGCGTGCGTTTTTCCCACGTTGCCTTCACACTCCCGATCATGCCGCAATCGCTCGCCCGCGTCGTGCTTCATGTCGTGTTCAGCACGAAGAACCGTGCGCCGTTTCTTCAGGACACGGAAATCCGTACGCAGCTCTGGGCCTACATGGCTGGAGTCTTGCAGCACATCGGCTGTGAGCCGATTCTCATCAATGGAGTCGCCGATCACGTTCACATTCTGTGCAACCTCTCGCGCACGGTCACCATCGCGAAATTGATTGAGGAAGTGAAGACGGAGCCTTCGAAGTGGATCAAGAAGCAAGATACCAAGTACGAGGACTTTCACTGGCAGAGCGGTTACAGCGCGTACTCCGTGAGCCAATCGAATGTAGAACCAGTCCGCCGTTACATCGCGGATCAGGAGGAACGACATCGGAAGGTTTCATTCCAGGACGAGGTGCGCGCGCTTAGCCGGAAGCACGGGATCACGATTGACGAGCGATATGTGTGGGATTGAAGGGAGTGCTGCATCCGCAAACTGACAGATGCCTGGTTTTATCACGTCACAAATTTGCCATGAACGAAAACACAAAATTACGGCAGCATGCTTTGATGGGCTGGAGATGTTCGCTTGCGGTACTCGGGCTGTCGATCCTGTGCGGAGTGTTTGCGATACGAGCGCATCAATCAAGCCATCGCCTGATCGATGCGGAACACGCGAGCAGGCGTTCTGATGAATGTGCTTTTCTGGTAACAGTCATCGAATCTCTCACGGAAGCTCTCGACGCGCTTGCGGTAGCAAATTTTGAGTTTGTAATGGTGTGGGTTATTCATGCCTAGCAAGGTCTCAAACTTCTCCGATCGCCGCTCGAATCGAGGACAGACTGCGACTCGTGACACCACTTCGAGAACTGGTCTGTGTGGGATTGAGGCGACTTCGCACCAGCCATCGCTCACCAGCGCCAAAGGCGCGGGACAAGCCAGCCCAGGCCAAGCGAGTCATCGAGCGTCGGCCTGGGTCGAACGGCGACGAGAAACAATGATCAAGGATAAGCCCCAAGGGGGCGAGACAAATCCTGCGGCAACGAAACGCCCCCAAGTATTGATCTTTCGTCGAAAACGTGGACACAGAAAGTTGGGTTAGTTGTTTTGGATGGAGTTTTCGAAGGTCACAGGGGATTGGAAGCCCAGGGCGCTATGGAGGCGCACGGGGTTGTAGAAGGTCTCGATGTAGTCGAAGACCA
>JANOBO010000296.1:0-3581 GCA_031411695.1 Verrucomicrobiaceae bacterium | reverse complement strand
TCGAACCCTCGACCAATTGGTTAAAAGCCAACTGCTCTACCGCTGAGCTACCCGCGCGAGACGCTTCTTGGGAGAAGGGAGGCGTTACTTAGCCACCATCGCCTGAGGCGCAAGTCATAAAACCGCGCGCTCCGTCAGTTCACGCGCGATGACATCCAGCGCCTGATCGGGACGCCGCACGAGGTATGACCGTAAGCCTGCGGCACGCGCGGCGGAGAGGTCCAGATGCTCGTCATCGCCGATGTGGACGCACTGGGATGGCGCGCACCCGGCGGCGCGTGCGGCGATTTCGAAAATCAACGCGTCGGGCTTCGATGCGCCGGCTTCGCTGGAGATGATCATGGCTTCAAAGAAGCGCGTGAGATCGTGCCCATCGAGGATGCCGCGCAGGCGTTTGTCGAAGTTCGAGAGAATGAACAGGCGATGACGCGCGCGCAGCGTGTCGAGCGCCCCGACCACGTCGGGGAAGACCGTCCACGCATCCGGCCGGGCGTAGTGGAAATAAAGATCGGAGAAGAGCGCGTCGAACATTTCAGGTGGCAGGTGTGCTGCGGAAGAACTGGAGAAGACGCGCCGCACCAGATCGCGCCACCAGCCACGATCATCGTCGGCAGATGGGACGCCGCGGTGCTGAGGTGGTGGCTGGCTCTTCCATGCATCGCGAAAGGCCTGCGCGATGACGTCGCTGCTGACATGGACGTCATGGTGCGCCGCGATGCGCGCGTAGGTCACCCCGACAGGCTCGCGCACGCTGATGAGCGTGCCGGCGGCGTCGATGAAGATCGCATTCGGGGCGGCGGAGTGTTGCGGACTTGCGGACATCAGGGGATTGAGATAAAACAACGGTCCCTCGTTGCAATGGCCATTCGCGGGACACCCCATGGTTTCCATCTCCATCCGGCATCTGACAAAGCGATTCAGCGGCAACCCGGTGCTGGCGGATGTGAATCTGGAGATCGGTCGCGGCGAGTTGTTTTTTCTCCTCGGTCCCAGCGGCTGTGGGAAGACGACGCTGCTGCGGCACATCGCTGGATTCTACGAGCCTGACGGCGGCGCGATTTACTTTGACGATGAGGACGTGACCGATCTTCCCGCGCATCGTCGCGGCACGGGCATGATGTTTCAAAGCTATGCACTTTGGCCGCATCTCAGCGTGGCGCAGAATGTGGCGTTCGGGCTGGAGGAGAGAAAACGCCCGAAGCAGGAGATCGAGCAACGCGTGTCCGAGGTGCTGGCCGCAGTGAAGCTCGAGGGGATGGGCGCGCGGCGCATCCAGCAGCTCTCCGGCGGCCAGCAGCAGCGCGTGGCGCTGGCGCGCGCCCTGGTCATCCGCCCGCGTTGTTTGCTGCTCGATGAGCCGCTGTCGAATCTCGATGCGAAGCTGCGGCTGGAGATGCGCTCGGAGATCCGGCGCATCTGCAAGGAGTTCAGCCTCACCGGGATCTACGTCACGCATGATCGCGATGAGGCGCTGTCGATGGCTGACCGCATGGCCATCATGGACGCGGGGCGCCTCGTGCAGGTGGGCTCGCCGGAGGAGATCTATAAAAATCCGGCGACGCGCATGGTGGCCGAGTTCATCGGCGAGACAAATTTGATCGATGGCCGTGTGATCCGCGAGTCGAGCCGCGCCGGGCTTTTCGATGTGCAGGCGCCTTTCGGGATCCTCCGCGCGCGGCCGAACAACGATGAATGGCGGCCGGTGCAGGGCCAGCCCGTCGTGCTGTCCGTGCGGCCGGAGGCGATGACCTTCGGCGATGTGCGCGACTCCCCGAACCGTTTCCCCGGCAACATCATCAACACCACCTATCTCGGGCCGACCGTGCAGTACGAGCTGCGCGTCGGTTCTGAAATCGTGATGAAGGTCTGCGAGATGAATCCGTGGGACATCCGTCTGCCCTCCAGCAGCCACGATGTGCGCGCGATGTGCAGCACCCATGATCTGGTGATGATCCGCAAATGACGCGTGTGCTGCCATCGCGAAAGTCAGTGGTGGAAGGCATGGCGGCGACCCTTGCGGCGGCGCGCCCGTTTGTGATGCGTTGGAGAAAGGAACTGCTGGTGGCGGTGGCGATGCTGCTCACCCTCACCGCGCCGTTTCTCCTGCGTCCCGCGCAGAGCACCGCGCCAGCGCGATACGACCGGCGCATCGTGATCATGACGCCGCATCACGACCGGATTCGCGATGAGTTCGGGCGCGCGTTTGCGATGCATTGGAAAAAAAAGACTGGGGAGATCTTGTTCATCGACTGGCGCGTTCCGGGCGGCACGTCGGACATCGCCATGTTCCTGAAGTCAGAGTACTCCGCGGCATTTCAGCACCACTGGGTGCGTAAGCTGGGGCAACCCTGGTCAGCGGACATCGCCGCCGCCTACCACAGCAACCGCGTCCCTCTGCCGGCTGATCCGAAGGCGCGGCGGACTCCGGCGCAGGAGGCGCGCGAGGCATTTCTCTCATCAGACGTGGGCATCGGAGTCGATCTGCTGTTCGGCGGTGGCGCTTACGACTTCGTGCTTCAGGCGGAGGCCGGCGTCCTCGTGGCGCGCGGTGCGACCAAGACTGCCGGCCTTGCGGAACTGAAGACAAGGAATCCCCAATGGTTTGCAGACGGCTCGATTCCAGAAGAACTCGGCGGCGAGCCGTTTCGCGACAAGGAAGACCGATGGGCCGGCACCTGCCTGTCTAGTTTCGGCATCGTTTTCAATCGCGATGTGCTGCGCCGGCTCGGCATCGAGAAGGAGCCGGCGACGTGGGACGATCTTGCCGACCCTCGGCTGGTGGGTCAGGTGGCGCTGGCTGATCCGACGAAGAGCGGCTCCGTCACGAAGGCATTCGAGATGATCATCCAGCAACACATGCAGAGGGAGATCGACTCCTTGATAAAAAATCCAGGAAGGATGCGCAGCGAGGCAGAGACGGAGAGGGAAGGTGTCAGGCGCGGCTGGGAGTCGGGCTTCAAGCTCATCCAGCGCATCACCGCAAACGCACGCTACTTCACCGACTCCTCGACGAAGGTCCCGCTTGAGGTCGCACGCGGGGACGCGGCCGCCGGAATGTGCATCGACTTCTATGGCCGGTCCGCCGAGGAAGATGTGCGGCTGCGTGATGGCACCTCACGCGTCGGTTTCGTCATGCCGGTCGGCGGCACTTCGGTGGGCGTGGATTCCATCGGGATGCTGCGCGGCGCGCCGGAGCCTGAGCTGGCGATGGAGTTCATGGAGTTCGTGCTGGGAGACGCCGGCCAGAAGCTTTGGGCCTATCGCACGGGCGTGCCCGGCGGGCCGACGCGGTCCGCGCTGCGCAGGCTGCCAGTGCGGAAGGATTTCTATTCGCCGCAAAACACTCCGCTGATGAGCGACGGTGGAGAGCGCCCTTTTGAGGTGGCGCGGGAGTTTGTGTATCATCCGGAGTGGACGGGCCCGATGTTCAACGCCATCCGGTTTCTCATCCGCGTGACCTGCATCGACGTGCATGACGAGCAGCGGAAGGCGTGGTCGGCCATGATCGACGCCGGCATGCCTGACCGCGCGAGCACGGTGTTCCATGACACAAAGCTCATCAGCTACGAGACCACGAAGAA
>JANOBO010000295.1:0-10407 GCA_031411695.1 Verrucomicrobiaceae bacterium | reverse complement strand
GCGCTTCATGGGGTGAGCGCGCTCCAGCTTCGCCAAGCATCAAAGGCACGATGCTGCGTCCGTCGATCTTCCTGGCTGACGGTTTTCCTCCGATCAGCTCCGTGATCGACGGCAGCAGATCGATGGCCATCACCGGCTCATCGCACACACGGGCCGCCGCTATTCTCCCAGGCCAGCGCATGATGCACGGCACGCGCACTCCTCCGTCGAATGTGGTCAGTTTCCCTTCACGCAATGGACGTGCCGAGCCAGCGTGCGTTCCATACGAAAGGAAGGGGCCATTGTCGGAAAAGAGAATCACCAGCGTGCGGTCGTCAATGCCACCCGTCTTGATCGCCGACATAATTTCGCCGACCGAAGCATCCAGCTCCGCGATCACATCGCCATACAATCCTCCGTCCGACTTCCCCTTGAACTTCTCCGACGCAAAGATCGGCACATGCGGCATGACGTGCGGTACATATAGGAAGAAGGGCCGCGTCTTGTTTCGCCCGATGAACGACACCGCGTGCTCTGTGATCCGTCGTGTGAGCTGGCTCTGATCGGGATCAGTCTCGATCACCTTCTCACCTTCGTAGAGCGGCAGCGGCGGCATCTCGGAGGCTAGGCTCGGGTGATACTTGCTGTTGTCGTTCGAGTACGGGATGCCGAAGAACTCATCGAAACCATTCCGCATCGGATGAAACGGCGCTCGCGTGCCGAGATGCCATTTTCCAAAGGCTGCCGTCGCGTAGCCTCGTTCTTTGCACATCTCCGGCAGCAGCCATTCTTCAGCGTTGATGCCTTCGCGACTCGTATGATTCAGCGCGCCTGCCATGCCCACGCGGTTCGAGTAGCAGCCTGTCATCAGCGCCGCGCGCGAGGCGCTGCACACGGCCTGCACCACATGGAAGCTCGTGAACCTCGCCCCCTCAGCCGCCATGCGGTCCAGGTTCGGCGTCCGGCATGTCGTCGAGCCAAAGCAGCCCACATCGCCGTGGCCGAGATCATCAGCGAGGATGACCACGATATTCGGCGGCGACGGCGCGGCGGACACAGCGCCGACCGCCAGCCAGCACGCGAGCAGGCACCGTTTCATCAGCCTTTACTTGGAGGGCGGTGGCGCGATGGGCGCGCCCTTGCTTTGCTTCTCCGCCGCTTCCTTCAGCGCTGCCTGAAGCTCAGGCAGGTGTTCCTTCATGCGCTCCTGCGCGACGGCCATTCCCTTCGCCATGAGCGTCGGCAGCTGCTCTACCGACTTTTTGCCCACGGGGCTCTCGTAAAACTTGTTCAGTTCTCCGACCTCCGACTCCGAAAAGCCTTCCTGATAAATCTTGATCATGTCATCCTTCAGCGCGCTCCACCCCATGTGTTTGTTGAGAAAGTCACGCATCGTTCCCTGAAGCTGCAGCATCGCAGGATTCGCGCGGGACTGCTGCTGAAGGATGTTTTCGAGAGAACCCGCGTGGGTCTTCTCCATGTTCATGGTGGTGAAAAGTTTCTCCACCGCCGCGCGGTGGCTGGCTTCATCGGCGCGCGCGCCGGACTCAAGGAAAAGACAGGCCGCGAGGCCCACGACGATCAGGAAAGGTAGTTTCATCCTGCCACACTAGCGGAGGCTCTCCCCGGCGTGCAAGCCTTGAAATGCGGCGCACGATGAAGCTTGCATTCCCCGGCCCGAAACGCTGAACTCACACGCCATCCGGCCATGATTTCACTCTCCACGCCTCCCACTCGTTCCCGGCACTGGGTCATCGTCTTCGCCGTCACGCTGGCGGTCATCACTTACATCGACCGCGTCTGCATCTCCAAGGCCGCGCCGCTCATCCAGCAGGATCTCGGTTTCACCAAGCAGCAGATGGGCTGGGTCTTCTCAGCCTTCACATTGGCTTACGCGCTCTTTGAGATTCCCGGTGGCTGGCTCGGCGACAAACTGGGACCGCGCCGCGTGCTCATGCGCGTCGTCGCCTTCTGGTCGGTCTTCACCGCCGCGACTGGCTACGCCTGGAATCTCGCGTCGATGATGGTCTGTCGTTTTCTCTTCGGCGCGGGTGAGGCGGGTGCGTTTCCGAACATCACCAAGATGTTCACCATCTGGCTGCCGCAAAAGGAGCGCGGTCTCGCGCAGGGCATCACCTGGCTCTCCGCGCGCTGGGGTGGCGCGTTCACGCCGTTGCTCGTGCTCTGGGTGCTGCAGTTTGTTTCCTGGCGGCACGCCTTCATGATCTTCGGCTGCCTCGGCATCGTCTGGGCCATCGTCTTCTACCTGTGGTTCCGCGACAATCCACGCGATCACCCTGCGATGAATCCAGCCGAGTTTGCGCTCCTCGAAGGCGCGGAGAAAAACCTCGACAGCCACGCTGCCATCCCATGGCGCAAATTCCTCACCAGCCCGACCGTGCTGCTGCTCTGGCTTTACTACTTCTGCATCAGCTACGTCTGGTACTTTTACATCACCTGGCTGCCCACCTACATGACTGAGGCGCTGCATCTCGATGGTGCCAAGAGCGCGCTGCTCGGCGGCCTGCCGCTCTTCCTCGGCGGCATCGGCTGCTTTCTCGGCGGCTGGATCGCCAAGAAAATCACCCGGCGCTCCGGCGGCCTCGGTCGCGCGCGACGCATCGTCGGCGTTTGCGGCATGATCGGCGCCGCCGCGTTGCTCGTCGCCTCCACCTTCATCCAGAGTCCGACTCTGGCCATGATCGCGATGGGCCTCTCCGGTTTCTTCAACGACCTCTCCATGCCCGGTGCCTGGGGCGCGTGCATGGATGTCGGCGGAAAAGCGGCTGGCTCCCTCTCCGGCAGCATGAACATGATGGGCAATCTCGGCGGCGCGCTCGGCCCCGTGGTCGTGCCGTATCTGCTGACGTGGTCCGGCAACAATTGGAACGTCCCGATCTACGTCGCCGCCGGCACCTACCTCATCTCGATGCTGTGCTGGTGCTTCATCGACCCGGTCACGCCGCTTGAAGCTGAAAATAGCCCAGTCACTCCGTGACTGGAACCGATGACACCAGTCACGGAGTGACTGGACTACTTTGAGGCGGCCAAAACTTGCCAGTCGCGCCAGACTCCGCTTCAATGCGCGCTGTGGGTTCCAACTCTCCCGCTCCATCCACCAGTCACGACATCCGCCGCTATGACTGTCCGCAATGCGGCGCCCCGGTGCCGTTTCAGTCGAGCATCAGCATCTTTGCCGTCTGCGCGCACTGTCACTCGATGGTGGTGCGGCGCGATTTCAATCTGGAGACTTTCGGCCAGATGGCGGAGCTGCCGCCAGATCTTTCGCCACTGCAGATCGGCACGCGCGGCTATTACGATGGCCGCAGTTTCGCGCTCATCGGCCGGCTGCGAATGCACTGGGGAGACGGAAGCTGGACGGAATGGTGCGCGGACTTTGGCCAGGGCAAGATCGGCTGGATCGCGGAGGCGATGGGGTCTTACTTGGTTAGCTTTGAGCAGAGCGCGCCGGAGCTGGCGAAGTTGAACCCGCACATCCAGCAGGGCGCGCGCTTGAAGATTGCGGGAGAGAACTGGCGCGTCTCCGACATGAAGACCGCGAAGTGCATCTCGGCGGAAGGAGAACTGCCGCACGTCTCGCCGCCGGGCTGGGAGCGCACGGGGATCGACCTGACGGGCGACAAGGGGCAGTTCGGCTCCATTGAAGTCACGCAGGATGGCACGGCGTTTTTCAGCGGAGCTTACGCTGAGTTCGCCGATTTGAATTTCTCCGAGCTGCGCAAAATCCCCGGCTGGGATCACGACGCCGAGATCACCCGCAATCAAAGCGCGGCAATGAACTGCCCGAGTTGCGGCGCGCCCGTGAAGCTGCGCGCCGAGGGACTCACAATGGCCGCCGTGTGCGGCTCGTGCGCCAGCATTCTCGACGCCAGCACACCGAACTTGCTAGCCATCGGTCATGTGGCCAAAGAGACGCTCAAAATGAGGCCGCTGCTTCCCATCGGCACGCGCGGCGTCTTGAAAGGGGAGACTTGGGAGGTGGTTGGTTTCATGCGGCGGAAGGACAAGTGGAGCTCGTGGGATGAGTTCCTGCTCTTCAATCCGTGGCTGGGCTTTCGTTTTCTCGTCACGTTCAACGGCCACTGGACGCTCGTCAGAATCCTGCCGGGCCATCACACAAACGAGCGGTGGAATGGCGAGACCTTCAAGCTCTTCGCACGCGAGGAGGCCGTCACCACGGGCGTGCTGGGCGAGTTCTACTGGCGCGTGCGCAATGGCGAGCGCGCGCTGCTCAGCGACTTCGTCAGTCCGCCACGCATTCTCTCGCGCGAGGAGAACACGCAGCTCAAGGAGATCACCTGGTCCGGTGGCGAGTATGTCGAGGCCGTGGAGGTGCAGGCCGCCTTCATCCGCGATGCGAGCAAGCTGCCGCGCGCGTCGGGTGTCTATCTCAACCAGCCCAATCCACACCAGCAAAAGTGGCGGGAGGTGCGCGGCAGTTTCTTCATGCTGCTGGCGGCCTACCTCATCTTGCAGTTCCTCTTCCTCGGTTTCGATGCGCGGAGAAAGGTGTTCGACACCAATCTGATCTACGACTCCACCGCCAGCGACAAGACGTTGCTCACTGAACCCTTCAAGCTCGATGGCGGCTCCGCGCCGTTGCATGTCAAGGCGCAGGGTAATCTGCTGACCGATACCTATCTCGGTCTCAACGGCAGCCTCGTGAACTCCACCACGCAGCAGACCATCCCGCTGGCACTGCCGCTGACCCAGTACACCACGGCCCCGGGCGGCAACGAGCAGGAAGCCACGCTGCCCGCAGTTCCGTCGGGCGAGTACTACCTCCGGCTCGAGGCCGACGCCTCATCCACGCTGGCAAAGGCGCCCTTGAGCCTCAGCATCACGCGCGGCGGTTTGTTCTGGTCTAATTTCTGGATGGGACTCATCGCCATCTGCCTCTGGCCGCTCTGGGTCCTGCTGCGGAGCGCCAGCTTTGAAAAACGCCGCTGGATGGAGAGCGAGTTCAATCCTTACACCCTCAGCTCCGACGACGACGAATAGCGCCCACGCACCATGAAACATCCCATTTACACCGCTCTGAGCATCCTGGCCTTTGGCTATCTCGCCACGGCCAACATGCGCGGCTGGTCCTTTTTCCAATCCGCCGCCAACCGCTCCGCTCTCAACAGCACCGCCTACCGCTACCGCCCGGCCGTCCACTCATCAGGCGGAGGATTTTCCTTTGGCCACAAGTAACCATTCCGCAACTCTACCCAACACATAACCATGGACTTCGCGATAATCCTCAGCTCGCTCATCTACGCCCTGCTCGGCATTTTCATCTTCGTCATCGGCTTCGTCGTCGTGGACAAACTCACACCCTACGACCTTTGGAAGCAGCTCGTCGAAGAGAAAAACCTCGCGCTCGCCATCGTCGTCGGTGCGGCGGCGCTCGGCATCTGCATCATCATCGCGGCGGCGATCCACTAGATGCCGGATGACAGTCCAGCTCCGCAGCGGCACGCGCGTGCACGTCCCTGGCTGCTGCTGCTCTCGGTCTTCGCCATCGCCACTTGCGGGCTGGTGTATGAGCTGATCGCCGGCACGCTCGCCTCCTATTTGCTGGGAGATTCAGTCACGCAGTTCTCCACCATCATCGGCGTCTATCTCTTCGCCATGGGCGTCGGCTCATGGCTCTCGCGCTTCATCAACGGAAACCTCATCGCCTTTTTCATCCGCGTGGAGTTTCTCATCGCGCTCATCGGCGGCTGCTCGGCGGCAGTGTTGTTTCTCGTGTTCGGGTGGGCGGTGTCGTTTCGCATTCCGCTCTACGGCATCGTGTTCGTCATCGGCACCCTGGTCGGCATGGAGATTCCGATCCTGCTCCGCATCCTGGAGGGACGGTTCGCGTTCAAGGATCTCGTCTCAAATGTCTTCAGCTTCGATTACGTCGGCGCGCTGCTCGCGTCTCTGCTCTTTCCGCTCGTGCTGGTGCCGCATCTCGGCCTCGTGCGCTCTGCGTTTCTATTCGGCCTCATCAACGCGGGCGTCGGCATCCTCGCGCTCGTCGTGCTGAAGGACGAGCTGAAAAATGCGCGCGGACTCTGGTTCACCGGCTGTGCGACCACCGCCTTCCTCATCCTCGGAATGGCACAGGGCGATGCCGTCACGCGCTGGGGTGAATACGCCGCCTTTTCCGATCCGGTGATCTATTCCAAATCGACGCCGTATCAGCGCATCGTCATCACCCGCAATCGCGACGATCTGCGGCTCTACCTCAACAGCAATCTCCAGTTCAGCAGTCGGGACGAATACCGCTACCACGAGGCGCTGGTGCATCCCGGCCTCTCCCGTCTCCGCGATGCGCGCCGAGTCTTGATCCTCGGCGGCGGCGATGGTCTGGCCGCGCGCGAGGCGCTCCGCTATCCGCACGTCGAGAGCATCACGCTCGTCGATCTCGACCCTGAAATGACGCGGTTGTTTTCCGATCAGGAGATGCTGCGCACTCAAAATGGAGGCGCTCTCACATCGCCCCGAGTTCAGGTCGAGAATGCGGATGCGTTCACCTGGCTCGCGACGCCGCGCGAGCCTTTTGACTTCGTTATCATCGACTTTCCCGATCCGTCTAACTTCTCGCTCGGCAAACTTTACAGCACGTCGTTCTACCAGCGGCTTGCCAGGACCATGTCGCCGTCTGCCGCGCTCGTCGTGCAGAGCACATCACCCTATGTCGCGCGCAAATCCTTCTGGTGCGTGGACGCCACGCTGCGGTCTTGTGGGTTCGAGACGAGGCCGTATCACGCGCTGGTGCCGAGCTTTGGCGAGTGGGGATTCATCCTCGCCTTCAAGCAAACGCCGGCCACGAAACCCGAGCTGCCCGATGGACTCCGCTTCGTGAACGCGGAGGTGATCGATCAAATGTTCCGCTTTCCGCCCGACATGGCGCGAGTCGAGACGGACATCAACCGGCTGAACAACCAGGCCCTCGTGCGCTACTTCGACGAGGAATGGGCGGAGTATCTGCACTGATGAACCGCCGCCGCTTTCTCCAGGCCACAGCCACCACGCCTGCGCTGCTGCTCGGCTCTTGCGGCGCGCAAAAGATCCCTGGCGGCATCGTCGGTGGGGCACATCGCATCGGGCATCAATTGCGCGGCGGAACAACTTTTCCATCGCCATCGCGCACGGTGAAGGCCGATGTGCTCATCCTCGGCGGTGGCATCGCCGGACTTGCCGCGGCGCATCAGCTCTCCAAAAAACAAATCACCGACTTCCTGCTGCTTGATCTCGAAGCGCAAACCGGTGGGAATTCGCTAGGCGGCAGCAACGCGATCTCCGCTTATCCATGGGGCGCGCACTATGTTCCGCTGCCCGGACCCGACTGTCACGAGGTGCGTGAGTTGTTCGAGGAGTTCGGCCTGATCACCGGTCACGATGCGGCGGGCCGGCCGGTCTATGATGAGTTTACCCTGTGCGCCGATCCGCATGAGCGGCTCTTCATTCACGGCCAGTGGGAAGAGGGCATCGCGCCTATCGCTGGTCTCACCATCGATGAGCAGCGCCAGTTTCGCGAGTTTCACGAAGAGATGCACCGCATGAGCGAACTACGCGGCAATGACGGCAAGCCCGCGTTTACTTTGCCCGTCGATCGCAGCACGCGCGATCCCGCCATTCTCGCGCTCGACCATCTCAGGATGAGCGAGTGGATGAAATCCAAAAACTGGACCTGCGCGCCTTTGCGCTGGCAGGTTGACTACAGTTGCCGCGACGATTTCGGCGGCAGCATCGACGAAATCTCGGCGTGGGCTGGCATTCACTACTTCGCCTCGCGCCGACCCGATGCGGCCAATGCCGACCACGACACGGTGCTCACCTGGCCCGAGGGAAACGCCTGGCTGGCGAACCGACTCGCGCAGAGCGCCACGGGCCGGATTCGCACAGAGACGCTCGTCACTCGAGTCACGACTGAATCGTCGGGTGTGCAGGTCGATGCGCTCGACACACGCACCGGCGAAAGCACGCGCTACAATTGCCGCGCGGTCGTTTGCGCCATGCCGCGTTTCATCTTGCAGCGCATCGTGTCATCGCTGCAGCCGTTGCAGGAGGCCCCCGTTTATTCGCCGTGGGTGGTGGCCAATCTCACGCTCGACGAGCTGCCGCCGAGTCCCGGTGAGCTGCCCGCATGGGACAGCGTCGTCTATGGCGGCCGGTCCCTCGGTTATGTGAACGCCACGCATCAGAGTTTGCATCCTGCGCCGCGCGAGACAGTCATCACCCATTATGAGGCGCTGTGCGACTCGCCGCCAGCGCAGCTCCGTGAGTGGATGCTGCCGCAAACGCACGATCAGTGGTGCCGCCGCATCTTCAATGCACTGGCGGCACCACACCCCGATCTCGCCGCGCATGTGCAAAACATCGACGTGTGGCTCTGGGGTCACGGCATGATCCGGCCGACGCCTGGTTTTATGTGGGGACCAACGCGCGCCGCGATGCAGGCTCATCAGCCGCCGGTATTCTTTGCCCACTCCGACATGAGCGGCATCTCGCTCTTCGAGGAGGCATTCACACGCGGTGCCCACGCTGCTGATGGCGTGATTCGTTTTCTATCGTGAAAGGCAAACGTGCTGAGTGTGGATGCCCGCATCCGGTTACATGCCTCAGCGGGGCGACACAACAATAGCCGTGGGTGACAACCCACGGTCACGCGAGGCCAATGCGGATTGGTTCGTTGGAACCGCGTCAGAGGTGACACCATCGGCGTACGTTCGCGAAATGTGTCGCCGCTGACGCGGCTCGCGAATCATTGATGGCTGCGCCGCCATGGGTCCGTGGGTTGGCACCCACGGCTAGTTTTGTGTCGGCCTTACGGGCCTCAGACTGCCGTGCCGCCGTATTTGCAGTCACCTTCGATTTGCCGACGTGACCCCGATGCAATCGGCGGCTAGGATTGATCGGCGCATGAACGACCCTCCCGACTCCTCGAACGCACTGGCCACACACACGCTGCTGGACTACCACGGCTGCAATCCAGACGTGCTTGCCTGCGCAGACACGCTGCGACCGCTCGCGCTTGAGGCGGTGCGCTCAGCCGGCGGCACCATCGTCACTGACATTTTCCACGGCTTCAGTCCGCATGGCGTGAGCGGCGTGATCGTCATCGCCGAGTCACACGTCGCCATTCACACCTGGCCGGAGCACGGCTTTGCGGCGGTCGATGTTTTCTCGTGCAGCCCGAAGCTCGACCAGGAGGTCATCGCGCTTTCATTCACGCGGGCTTTGCAAAGCCAGTCGGTCACGCGCCGCATCGAGCCGCGCGGGCCGTGATCAGGCAATGATGTCAGTCATCACATTCCCATGCACATCAGTCAGCCGGATATCGCGGCCGCTGAACCGATAGGTGAGCTGCTCGTGATCCAGGCCGAGGAGCCGGAGCACCGTGGCCCAGAGATCAAAGACCGTTTGTTTGTTCTCCGTCGCGTGATAGCCGAAATCATCCGTCGCGCCATGCGTCATACCGCCCTTCACGCCGCCGCCGGCCATCCAGATGCTGAAGCCGAAGGGGTTGTGATCCCGCCCGTCGCTGCCCTGGGCAAACGGCGTGCGGCCAAACTCGCCCGCCCAGATCACCAGCGTGCTGTCTAGCAGACCGCGTGACTTCAAGTCCTTGATCAGGCCGGCGATTGGCTGGTCCACCTGATGGCCCATCTTGCCGTGCCCGCTCTTGATGGCACCGTGTTGGTCCCAGGGATTCGCCGCCTGTCCGCCGCCGATGTTTTGCGCCACACAGCTCAGCTCCACAAAACGCACTCCGCCCTCCACCAGCCTGCGCGCGAGCAGACACTGGCGTCCATACGCCGTGCGGGGCGATTCGGGGCCGTCCATGCCATAGAGCTTCTTCGTCGCCTCTGACTCGCCATTGATGTCGCAAATCTCCGGCACGGCGGACTGCATGCGCCAGGCCATCTCGTAGTTCTTGATCGCGGCCTCGACCTGGAGGTTCGCATCCATCGAAGCTGTGAACCTCCGGTCCATCGCGCCGATGAAATCGAGCCGCTGGCGCTGGAGGGATCCGGGCTCACGCGGCTGGATGTTCTGCAGCGCCTCACCCTCATCCGCCTTGATGACTGAGGCTTGGTGCTGCGCGGGAAGAAACCCGTTTCCAAAATTTCCCACGCCGCCGTGCGGCACCGTCGCGCCGCCGGCCTGGAGGACCACGTAGCTCGGGAGATCGTGCGATTCGGAGCCGAGGCCGTAGCTCGTCCACGCGCCCGCGCTCGGATAGCCGAGGAACGGGAAGCCCGTGTGCATGAAGAGATTCCCCTGCGCATGCTCGCTGAACTTCGCCGTCATCGAGCGGATGACGCACAGTTCATCCGCCACATCGCCCATGTGGGGCAGCATGTCGCTGATCGGAAGACCGCTCTGGCCGTAGCGCTTGAAGGCCCAATGCGCGGGCTGAACGGTGCC
>JANOBO010000294.1:0-1717 GCA_031411695.1 Verrucomicrobiaceae bacterium | reverse complement strand
ATGCGCCTGTGGGATCTCGGCTACCACAACACGCCGGAGGAAAAAATCGGCGCGCTTTTCTGGCGCATGCACCGCTGCGCGCGGATCATCGTGACGCTGAAGTTTCACCTCGGCCAGATGAAGGCGGATGAGATGGTGCGGTTCCTCACCGACCGGGTGGGCCACGAGAAGTTTGGCGCGACGAGCGAGGTGCGGCGCTTCATCAGAGGGAACTACTCACCGCTCTATCAGTGCGGCTACATGCTGGGAGGCCTTCAGCTTCTGGCGTTGCAAAAAGAAGCCGTCGGCGCCGGCAAGATGACCGAGATGCAGTTTCACGACTCACTGCTGAAGCTGGGTCCGATCCCGATCGAGCTGCTGCGCGCATCACTGCTCCATCTGCCGCTGGCGCAGGATTACTCGGCACAGTGGAAGTTTGATGCAGCAGAGTAGTCCAGTCACTCCGTGGCTGGAACTTCGTGTCAGCGTCCTATAGGCTCGCGAACCATGAAGCGTTTGCCGTCTTCGGAAAGCAGTGCTCCTTTTGCCGCCCTCGTGATTTCCCAGTTTCTCAAACCCGACTTTGAATCGTTCTGCGCCCTCGCGGCGAAGGGAAATCTCGTGCCGGTCACTGCGGAACTTGCGGCGGATTACGAGACGCCGCTCTCGGCCTTCCAGAAGATCCACGACGGCCGCTGCGGCTTCCTGCTTGAGTCGGCGGAACTCACGCAGCACTCGGGGCGGTTCTCGCTTCTCGGGAGCGCGCCGCGTTTGATCTTCACCGCGAACGGCACCGAGATCGAGGTCGAGGAGCGTGGTACGACGCGGAAGTTCACCACCACGACCGACCCTCTCGCCGAGCTGGAGAAGCTGATGAAGCCGTACCAGCCAGCGGAGCCGGGGAAGATCCCTGTCTTCCACGGCGGCGCGGTCGGCTATCTGGCCTACGACATGGTGCGGTTCTTCGAGCCCACGCTGCCCGCACCGCCGGAAGATCAGCTCGGGCTGCCGGACATGGTCTTCATGCTGACGGACACCGTGCTGATCTTTGATCACAAGCACCGCAAGCTTTCGGTCGTGGCAAATGTCTTCACCAGCGAGCACGACTCGCTCGAGAGCGCCTATGCATGGGGGCAGGCGCAGATCGAATCCGTCATCGAGAAACTCTCGCAGCCCCTCGCCGTGCGGCCATTGAGCGCGTTCCCGCCCGTGGCCACCGCAGATGTCCCGCCGAGCGGAAACACGACTCAGCAGGAGTACGAGGAGATGGTGCGGGCAGGGAAGGAATACATTGCCGCCGGGGATGTGTTTCAGTTTGTGCCGTCGCAGCGGTTTGAGACCGACTACGCGGGGACGCCGCTGGATTTGTACCGCGCGCTCCGGCATGTGAATCCATCGCCATACATGTTCTGCCTTCAGTTTCCGCAAGGCTTCTCACTCGTCGGCAGCTCACCCGAGGTGCATGTGAAGTGCCTCGATGGCCGCATCGAGATCCGGCCGATCGCGGGCACGCGCTGGAGGGGCAAGACGCCCGAGGAGGATGCGGCTCTCGCGACCGAACTGCTAGACGATCCGAAGGAGCGGGCCGAGCACATCATGCTGGTGGATCTGGCGCGTAACGACGTCGGCCGCGTTTCCGAGTACGGTTCGGTGAAGGTCACGGAGCTGATGATCGTGGAGCGCTACTCGCACGTGATGCACATCGTCTCCAATGTGGAAGGCCGCCTTCGCGCCGACA
>JANOBO010000293.1:0-16936 GCA_031411695.1 Verrucomicrobiaceae bacterium | reverse complement strand
GATGGTCGCGCCGACGGAGGACAAGCTGAAGGAGTTCGCGCGCCTCAAGGAAGTGATCAAGGCGGGCGGCGGGGACGAGGCGAAGGGGAAGGTGCATTTCACCACGCGCTGCGGCCTTTGCCACAAGCTCTTCGGCGAGGGCAAGGACATCGCGCCCGACCTCACGCCGTATGACCGCGGCAGCATCGACTTCTGGTTGCACGCCACGCTGACGCCCAGCATCGAGATCCGCGAAGGCTTCGGTGCCTACATCGTGAAGCTCAAGAACGGCCAGCTCCTGACCGGACTGATGGCCGGCCAGGATGCGCAAGGCATCACGATCAAGGACATCGCCGGCACCGTCACGGCGGTGAAGCAGAGTGACATCGAAAAGCTCGACGCCTCCCCCGTCTCGATCATGCCCGAAGCCCTCCTGCTCGGCCTCAGCGACGCTGATGTGCGGGACTTCTTTGCGTATGTGATGAAGCCGTGAGGGAGCGCGGGAGGAGGGCGATGCCCGGTTTGAAACCTCGCGGTGGGCGCGGCATCAGCTTGCCTGCTTCACCGCGATCATGGCGACGGATGGAAACAGCCTGCCGAAGAGGGCGCGACGCAGCTTATGAGGGAACGGCAGCGCGCACAGCTGCGAGATCGGTGGCGGAGTTTGCCAGGCCGCGCTGGGTTTTGCCGAAACGAAAAACCCACGCGGGACTGAAGCCATGCGCGGCGAGAAGGCGGCGCATCTCGCGGTGCGTCCACTCCTGAAAGTGAAAGCAGTCGAGGGTGTCTGAAAAGCCGCGGGAGATATCGTGCGGACCTGAGTAGCGGTGCGGTGTGTCGAAGACATAGACGCCGCCGGGCTTCAGAAGGCGGTTCACCATTTGGAAATGCGGCGCCACGTCGTCGGGGTGGAGGTGCTCGAGAAATTGGTAGCTGTAGGCCACGTCGGCGCAGGCGGCGGGGAGGTCCAGGTGGGTGCCGTCGTAGCAGACGTGCTGGAAGTTCGGCGGAGGCGGCACGCTGGCATCCCGCTGGTCCGAGATGTCCACGGCGAAGACGCGGCCGGCCGTCTTGGTGGCCTCAAAGGACAGCCAGCAATTGCCCGGCGCGAACTCGACCAGTGTGGTGTCCGGCGTGAGCCAGGCGCCGAGCAGCCGCATCTGCGCGGCGATGTTTCTCCGCTTTTGCGCGGGTGACTCGAGACGCGTGACACGCGGATGATCCGGCACGCGGCGGAAAAGCTCGCCATACAATTCGCCGAAGAGCGTGACGCGCTGCTCGCGCGTGGATTTCCGCAGCCTGCCGGCAAGCTCGCGCTCGACTTCGTAATGATGGCGGAGCTGCGCCGGCGTGCGGTCTGGCGTGTGGTCGGTCATGGGGGAGGTGTGAGGGACCGGGCCAGCAGCTCGCCGACGATGCGGCTGCCTTCGCGGTTCAGGTGGGTATCGTAGATGGTGTTGTGGGTGGGCACGCCTTGGCGGCAGGAATCCATCAAGGCGGGAGTGGAGTCAATGAAGCGAATGCCGCGCGCGCTGCAAAGGGCGGCGATGTGCGCGGGAAGATCTGTCGGAGTCCAGCTCACCACATCGGACATCGCAGCGGGGCCAAACTCGAGCGCGCCGTGCAGCACGCGGCGCTCGCACGGCAGGTAGAGCAGCCAGGGCTCGAGGCGGAGGTCACGATTCACGCGCGCCCACTCGTCGAGCGCGGCGTCCAGTGCGGCCCGCTGGGCTGGGGTGAGGGAGCGGGATGATGGCGGCGCGTAATAGGCGGACACCGGCGTCTTTTTATCGCCGTGAATCCAGGTGGCATTGGCGTAGCCGCGCGGCTTGAGGGTGACGTGGTGCAGGTTCTTCACGAGACCATACAGGCTGCGAAAGAGCGAGGTCTCGCGGCCGATCTCGCGATATGGCCGCGTGCCCGCAGAGCGGAATGTCTGGAGATCGGCATGCTCGCGCGCATCGTCGCCGACGTCGTTTCCTTCGAAGAAAGCCAGCACCGACTGGCGGGTGGATGCAGCCTTCCCGAAGCGCGCGAGATAGGCCGCGTGCGAGAAGTTTCCCGTGTAGCTCACGCCGAGATGCTTCACCCGCCTGCCGCTTTGCGCGGCGAGCACGGAGGTGAACATCTGCTCGTCGGGCAGGTAGCCGGATTCCGTGAACGAATCCCCGGCGACGGCGATGTCCCAGTCCGCGAGGCCTGCGGGATTGCGAAATCCGTCCTTGTCGTAGCGGACGGTGATCTGCGGCTCATCGGCATACGCTTGGTCGGTGCTCTTGACGTTATCGAGGAGTGTGTTCAAGACACGCCCCGTCCAGCTCTGCGGGCCGGGCCTGGTGAAGAACACTTCCTCCAGCGGCCGCGTGGGCATTCGGAAGCAGACGGGATATTTCTCAAAGCGCTCCCGCTCGCCCGAGAGCGCAGCCAGATTCACGCCGCCGATCCTGCACGCGGCCTCGGCGATGAGGAGAAGCAGCGTCGTGTTGAGAAGTACGATGCTACCCGTGCGCAAGGCGCGCTGAAGACCCGACGCATCGAGAAACCCACCGAGCGCAAGCAGCATTCCCAACGCTACGCTGATGAGCCCCGGCCAGAGAAGAAAGGGCATTCCATCTCGCGTGAGCGCCAGGCCCACAAACACGGCTCCGCACGCGCCGGCCAGCGCGCCGGCCGCATAACAGGGCAATCTGTCCAACCAGCGCACCATCAGAGGGCAGCTTTGGGCGGAAGGTGCCTAACCTTTTTGCAAGTATGCAAACGCAACGACTCCTGAGAGGAGAAATAAAACTGCAAGGATGAATCCGGCGCCCATGGTGCGGGCTTTGTAGCTCATAAACGGGGCACCTCCAACGAAAAAAAATTCTTGCACAACCGGGACCACCAGCCACTATACCCGCCCCTTATGGCAAAAACCTGCTGGCTCGAACGAAACAAACGCAAAGCGAAAACCGTCGCGAAATACGCTAAGCTCCGTGAAGAGCTGAAGGCCAAAGGTGACTTCGTGGGGCTTTCCCTGCTGCCTCGTGATGCCAGCCCCACCCGGCTGACCAATCGTTGCCGCGTGACAGGCCGCCGCCGCGCTTTCATCCGCCGCTTTCAAATGTCCCGCATGACCTTCCGTGAGCACGCCTCAAACGGGCTGATCCCCGGCGTGACGAAGTCGAGCTGGTGAGCCGAAGACCCTCGGTGGTCTGGTTGCGGAGGCTGGTGGGAGTGTGCTACTGAATGGTGTCATGCCCACGTATTCCTACATCGCGGAGAAGCCCGAGGAAGGCTGCCCATCCTGCCGGAAAGGATTCGACCTTCGCCGTCCGATGGCGCGGGCCGCATTGACGCAATGTCCCCTTTGCCGGAAGCCTGTGAAGAAGCTGCTGGCCAAGTTCAACACGCCAAAGGTCACCAAGCCGCTGTCCGTCTCAGACGCAAAAGCAGCGGGGTTCACCATTCTGGAAAAGCGCTGCGACGGCGCGTATGAAAAACTGTGAGGCAGCAGCCTCCGCGCTGGCCGCGCTTCACATGACTGACCTTTTCACAATCCTCCAGCCCCTTTTCGCGTTCACCGCCGACGCCGAGTTGAGCCGGGAGTGGACCTTCACACCGACCGGTCTCTTATGGCAGTCGGCCGTGGTGATGTTCTTCGTTTTGCTAAACGCTTTCTTCGTCGCCGCAGAGTTTGCCATCGTGAAGGTGCGCTCCAGCCAGCTGGAGGCGGAGGTGGATGCGGGGACACGTGGCGCCAAGACCGCCAGGCACCAAGTTCAGAATCTCGACGGCTATCTCGCAGCCACGCAACTCGGCATCACTCTGGCCAGCATTGGCCTCGGCATGGTGGGCGAGCCGTATGTGTCGCGGGTGGTGCAACCCCTTCTCTTCCGCGCAGGCATCGAGAGCGAAGCGTTGATCCGAACGACATCGATCGTGATCGGCTTCAGCTTTGTGACGTTCCTGCACGTCGTGCTGGGCGAGCTCACGCCCAAATCGCTGGCCATCCGCAAGGCCTTGGCCACCACGCTGCTCGTCAGTGGTCCGTTGCATTTTTTCTACATCGTGTTCAAGCCTGCCATTGTCGTTCTCAACGGCACGGCCAACTGGCTGCTGCGGGTCGTCCTGCGTGTGAATCCGGTTTCCGAAGGCGAGATGGCGCACTCAGAAGAGGAATTGCGCCACATCGTGGCCGAGAGCCAGAAGTCCAAGGAGGTGACCGAGACTGAGAAGGACATTTTGCTAAACGCGCTGGCCCTCAATGACCTCTGCGCGCGCGACATCATGACGCCTCGGAATCAGGTTGTGTCGCTCGACGTTGCCGACTCGTTCGAGGCCAATCTAAAGGTGGCCATCGAATCGAAACACACCCGGTTTCCGCTCGTGGAAGGGCACCTCGACCAGACCATCGGATTGATTCACATCAAGGATCTGCTCAGGCTCATGAAGGATGCTGATCCCGACCTGAGAAAAATCAGACGCGAGATCGCACCCGTGCCAGAGATGATGCCTATCGACAAGCTGCTGCGTGTGTTTCTCGAAAAGCACGCGCATCTCGCGCTGGCTGTCGATGAGTTCGGCGGCGCCGTCGGCGTGGTCACGCTGGACAACGTGATCGAGGAAATCGTGGGCGATATCCAGGATGAGTTTGACGCCGACAAGCCCGAGCTCACCCGCATCAATGAGGACGAGTTCACCGTGGAAGGGACGCTCAACCTGTATGAGCTCGCGGACATGGCCGGCATCGAGATCGAGAGCGAGGAAGTCACCACCATCGGCGGCTACGTCACGCACTTGATCGGCCATCTGCCGCGCGTTGGTGAGAAAACACAGATTGAAGACTACGAGGTCACCGCGACAAAGACGGATCAGCGCCGTGTGCAGCAGCTTCGTTTCAAGCGTGGACCGAAACCTCGCAAAGAAACCGCGGACGAAGAGGCCGCTGATTAATCCGCAGCGCCATCCGTAGTCGGGCGATCCGCGGCGTCGAGGAACGCTAGCGCCTTCTGATAGCTCGACTGCTGCATGAAATGGTTCAGCCGCGCAGGCATGGAAGGCTTGCGGAGTTCATACTCGCGCTCCAAGGCCAGCGAGGCGTCGCGCAGCTTGTCGAGATGCGCGGAGGGATCGCGCTCGCGCAATTCGTGATCCGCGATGACCGCGAGCCGTGCACGCAGGAGATCTGCCAGGGTGGAGAAGGTTTTCATGTCGGTCATGCAACGAGATGTCGTGTGGGTGTTGAAAAATTGCGACGGTGACTCGTGGAGGCAAAGCGTGCCAGAAGAAAGTTAATCTTCCTTTTCGCATGCTATGCACACGGTGTTCGCAGGCAGTTCACAGCATTGTTCGTGATTCAACGGAGCGTTGATAAAAACTTTCGCGCACCGACGCGCTCCCTTTCATAAGATTTTAAAATTTAGTTCAAGATTGTCTTGTCGAGTGTGGCGGAATCGACATAAACAGGATGCCCGTTCAAAAAGTATTTCGCGGATATTCGAACGGCTGATTTTCAACCTCTCAGTCACTCTCAACACTCTCCCGGAGAAACTCAAATGCCAGCCACTCATGAAGTAGAAGCTCTCGACACAACCTCAGACGAAGACTTCCAAGCAGGCGATGGCGCCTGCGCAAAGGGATCTTCCTCGCCGGACATTTTCTGGGACCGCGTGTGCATGTTGCTGCCGATCAAGATCGGCCCGGAAAATTTCGAACGCTGGTTCTCCAATGTCGGCGTCGAGCTGACAGATCACGGCAAGGTCATCCTCACCGTTCCGAATCCCATTCATCATTTGTGGATCGAGAGCAATTACGCGGCGCCACTCTCCGAGGTGGTGGAAGTGGCGGCAGGCGGGCCGAGACAAATCGAGTTTCATGTGCAGTCTTCCACGGCGGCGGCGAATGGAAAGACGCCTGCGGTGGTGCTTCCGCTGGTGGACATGTCAGTGCGCGGTGGCAGGCAGATCGGCCGCGCGCCCGCCGCATCGGAGGTCATCAGCGCCACGGTGGATCCGGTCCGCATACCGCGCACGCTGGCCGAGGCGGGGCTGAATCCGAAATACTGCTTCGACAACTTCGTCGTTGGCGCGAACAGCCAGTACTCCGCAGCCGTGGCAAAGGCCGTGGCGGAGAAGCCGGGCCGGATTTACAACCCGCTGTTTTTCTACGGCGGCACCGGACTGGGCAAGACGCATCTGATGCAGGCCATCGGCCGCGAGATCCTGCTGAGCAAAAAGAAGGCCGTGGTGCGCTATGTGACCTCCGAGCAGTTCACCAATGAGTTCGTTGAGGCCATCCGCGGCCAGTCGCTGCCATTGTTCCGCAGAAAGTACCGCAAGGTGGATGTGCTGCTCATCGACGACGTGCATTTCTTCGTGGGCAAAGACAGCACGCAGGAGGAGTTCTTCCACACGTTCAACGAGCTGTTTAACAACTCGAAGCAGATCGTGCTGGCCAGCGACTGCGCGCCGGCGGAGATGAAGAGCCTCGAGCACCGGCTCGTCTCGCGTTTTGAATGGGGGCTGACGACGCAGATTCAGAATCCGGATTTTGAAACCCGCGCCGCGATCCTTCAGCGGAAGCTTGGCGACTTGGAGGACGCACCCGTCATGGAGCCGTGGATTCTGGAGTTCATCGCGCAGCGCGTGCGGCAGAACGTGCGGAAGCTGGAGGGCGCGCTCTCACGCGTGGCGGCTCATGTTTCACTCGAGGGCAGCGCGCCGGCAAACGAGTCGGCGCTGGAGGCGCTGCTCCATGATGTGGTGGACATGGAGCCAACGAAGACCGTTTCCGTCGATGCGATCCAGCGCGTGGTCGCCACGCACTACGACCTGCGTGTGGGCGACCTCACCGGTCCGCGGCGTCCGAGCAACATCGCCCTCGCGCGGCAGGTGGCGATGTATCTCACGCGGCACATGACAAAGCTTCCCCTCACGCAGATCGGGGACGAATTTGGCGGGCGGGATCACGGCACGGTCATCCACGCGTGCAAGGTCATCTCCCGACGGATGATGGCGGCGGATGATTTCCGCAAGACGGTTGAGAGCCTCATCGCGAAGGTCGTGGAAGGATGACGGTGCTCCACGCGCCGGGGTGTCTCGCAGGATGCATTTGTGTTAGACAGCCAATGCTTTTCTGCTCAATATCCTTGCCGTTCCAGCCGCTTCTGATAAGAAGGCTGTCCATCGAATTTATATGAAGTTCACGATCAGCAAGGAAGCCTTCCTGGATGCCATTCAACAAGTGCTGCATGTGGTCAGCACACGCACGACCTTGGCCATCCTGTCCAATGTCCTGCTTCGCGCGCGTGACGGTGTGCTTGAATTGACGACGACCGACCTCGATGTCGGCGTAAGCGGCTCCGTGCGGGCGGATGTGGAGGATGCGGGCGCGACCACGCTGCCGGCCCGCCGTCTCGCAACGATCATCCGTGAGCTTCCAGCAGATGAGATCGAGTTCGCTGTCGATGAAAAGAACATCGCCTCCATTCGGAGCGGCCCGAGCTTCTTCAAGGTCAACGGCTTGAGCAGTGAGGAATTCCCGCCGTTGCCAAAGTTTGACGACGCGCGCGAGTTCAGGATCGACCAGGCGGTGCTGAAAGACTGCCTGCGCAAGACCAGCTATGCGATCTCCACTGACGAGACGCGCTACGTGCTCAACGGAATCCTCTTTTCCTTCAAGAACAACACGCTCACCCTGGTGGCCACTGACGGCAGGCGTCTGGCCATGGTCGAGCAAGAGATGGAATTTCCCCAGAGCCACGAGATTGAGTTCATCGTGCCGACGAAGGCGGTGAACGAACTGTCGCGTCTTCTTGGGGACAAAGGCGAGGTGGCCATCAAAGTCACGGGATCGCAGGTGGGCTTCGACCTCGAGGGCAGCTTTCTCGTCAGCAAGCTGATCGAAGGCAACTATCCGAACTATCGTCAGGTAATTCCCGGTGAGGCGAAGGAACGCATCGCGCTCGAACGTGAAACCCTGCTCAAGGCCGTCTCGCGCGTGTCTCTCCTCGCCAGTGAGAAGTCGAACTCGGTGAAGCTGCAATTCTCGCCCGGTCAGGTCGAGATCGTCGCATCGTCTCCCGAAATCGGCGAGGCGCGTGAGTCACTGGCAATCAACTACAAAGGGCCAACGATCACCATCGCCTTCAATCCTGAGTTCCTCATGGCGCCACTGCGCAATCTGGTCGCGGACGAGGTGAGCCTGCATCTCATCGACGACATCAGCCCTGGCGTCCTCCGCACAGGGACAAACTTCCTCTACGTCCTCATGCCCATGCGCGTGAACTCTTAGCCATCCACTCATGAACACCCGCCTCAATCTCCCAATCGTTGCCGTGGCCCTCTCGCTGGCCAGTTGTGTTTACACACCCCCTCGGCCCATCAACCGCGGCACCGGGGTCAATCTTGACAGACCGGCATCCGGCGACCGGTCAGCGCGCGAGACGCGTTACCTCGAACAAGAGGTGACCCAGCCATCCGAGATGCAGACCACAGTGGTCGAGGAGACGACCGTGACCACCACCACGGATCCAGCAGCCATCCAGCCTCCGAGTGGTGCCACCCCGCCTCCGCCTGACGCCCCTCCACCGCCCTCCACCGCTGACAAGCCCAAAGACAGCGTGCCTCCGCCCGCAGCCCCAGCGGCATCCGAGCTGCCGTATGGTGTGCCGGTGCCAGGCAAGAAAGGTTTTGTGTACAGCCCATACGACAAATCTGCTGGATTCGTGGACGTGCGGGACATCGGCCCAAGCACCAAGGTGCGGTGCCCCTACACGGGAAAAATCTTCCGCGTGCCGTGAGCGGCGCGCGCTTGGGATCTGCATTCCAAGCCGCTGGCATCGTGAGTTTCAGGCGGTTCGCCGGCTCGTGTGAACTGGCTGAACTCCGCCCTTTCCTTGCCATATGAGCCGCCCAGCAAGTCCAACGACCGTCGCGATTTTCGGCCCCGGCCTTCTCGGCGGGTCGCTCGCATTGGCGGTTCAAAAGCTAACCCCGGGCGCGGAAGTGCGCATTTGGGCCAGGCGCGAAGAAGCGGTGGCCGACATTCGTGCGCGCGGCATCGCTTCCAGAGTCACCACTTCAATCTCCGATGCGGCGGGAGGCGCGGATCTGATCGTGCTGGCCACTCCGATTGGCGCCATGCCGAATCTCGCCCGACGCATCGCTCTGTGTGATCCATCTCCCGGCTGCGTCGTGACGGACGTCGGCAGTGTGAAGGGCAGCGTGGTCAACGCATTGGAGCCGATCTTTGCCAACACACCCTCATTGTTCATCGGCAGCCATCCCATGGCCGGTTCTGAGAAAACCGGGCTCGACGCTGCGCGCGCGGATTTGTTTGAAGGCGCGGCATGCATCCTCACGCCAACGCCGCACACGGATCCAGTCGCGCTGGATCGATTGAGGCAGTTTTGGTCCCGCCTCGGATGCCGCTTGCTCGAGATGAGCCCGCAGGAGCATGACCGGAAAGTGGCGCGCATCAGCCATCTGCCGCACATGATGGCGGCCATCACCACGCTCGCCGCGCTGCGCCTGGACCCGGCCGCGCTCGACTGCGCCGCCGGCGGATTCCGCGACACGACGCGCGTCGCGGCCGGTGATCCGGCGATGTGGGCAGGCATCCTTTCGGAAAACCGGTCCGAGGTGCTCACCGCATTGCGGGAAGCGACGGACACGGTGCGAGAGCTTCTTGAAATCGTCGAGGGACTGGACGAAGAAAAGCTCCGCCTCTTCCTGGCCGAGGCAAAGATCCATCGGGATCGCCTCACGGCCGGCCCATCAGCATATGGCAACGATTAAAGTCAAAAAACTCAAGACCATCCCCGCCGAGATCACGGTGCCAGGAGACAAAAGCATCAGCCACCGCTCGGCCATGTTTGCCGGTCTCGCCAAAGGCACCACCATCATTGACGGCTTCCTTCCCTCGGAAGACTGCCTCTGCACCGTGAAGGCCATGGTGGCGCTGGGCGCGACGATGGAGCCGCTCGAGGAGGTCGAAGGCGTGGGCCTCGTAAAGCTCGCCATCACCGGATCGGGCCGGAAACTGAAGGCCCCCGCCAGCTTCATCGACTGCGGAAACTCCGGTACCACCATGCGCCTGCTGTCCGGCATCCTCTCCGCGCAGCCTTTCACCTCGGAGCTACGCGGCGATGAATCGCTCTCCCGCCGCCCGATGAAACGCGTGGCCGATCCGCTCACGCAAATGGGCGCCGTGATCGAGGGGCATGGCATGAGCGTGTGCGCCCCGTTGCGCATCACCGGCGGCGCGCTGCAGCCGATCAATTACACCCTGCCCATGGCCAGCGCTCAGGTAAAAAGCGCGGTGCTCCTGGCGGGCATGCTCGCCACTGGCAAGACGACCGTCATCGAATCCGTGCCAACACGAAACCACACGGAAAGCCTCATGACGCACTTCGGGGTAAAATGGTACCGCAAGGGCGATGAGGTCACCGTCTATGGAAACCAGGAGCCCCAGCCCAATGACATGTCCGTCCCGGGCGACATTTCCAGCGCCGCGTTTTGGATGGTCGCCGCCGCCGCCACGCCAGAGGCGCAGATCACGATCCGCAATGTCGGGCTCAATCCCACGCGCACCGGCATCATCACCGTCCTGCTTCGGATGGGTGCCCAGGTGACACAGTCAGATGAAAAGGATGATGGCGAGCCATTCGGCAACATCACCGTGAAGGGCGGCGAGCTTCACGGCACTCACATCGGCGGCGCGGACATCTCCAACGTCATCGATGAGCTGCCCATACTCGCGGTCGCGGCCGCTCTCGCGCGCGGCAACACCCTGATCAGCGACGCGCAAGAGCTGCGCGTGAAGGAGACCGACCGAATCGCCGCCGTGGCGAAAAACCTCCGCGCAATGGGCGTGACCGTGCAGGAGTTCGATGACGGCATGGAAATCGAAGGCGGCGCAAAACTTCACGGCGCCACCATCGAGACCTACGGTGACCACCGCATCGCCATGGCCTTCGCCATTGCGGGCATGTTCGCCGAAGGCCAGACCCTCATCGAAGGTGCTGAATGCATCGCTACTTCCTACCCGGGATTCGAAAGCGCGCTGAACCGTTTCATCGGCGGTGAGTCGGAAGTCGCCGCCATTCCTGTCCTTTCGCGCGTGCCGCGCAAAGTCGGTGAGCGGCTGTCCATCAAAAAAGACGACGCTGAAAAGCCTGTGAGCGCGGCAGTCGTCCCACACGTCATCGCGATCGATGGACCCGCCGCCTCCGGCAAGAGCAGCGTGGCACGGCGCGTGGCCGAACGTCTCGGCTGGACATGCGTGAACACAGGAAACATGTACCGCGCCATCACTTGGGCGATCTTGAACCGGGGCATCGATGCCTCCGATGCGCCCGCGGTCGCAATGCTCGCTGCCTCGCTGCCGTTGGAGTTTGAAACCACCGAGTCCGGCACTTCCATCCGCATCGACGGCCATGTCGCCAGCGCGGAACTCACCAGCGATGCCGTGAACCGCGCCGTCTCCCTCGTCGCCGCCGTGCCCGCTGTTCGCGAGCGGCTCGTATCCGGCCAGCGCGCGCTCGCATCCCGCGGACCGCTGGTGATGGAGGGGCGCGACATCGGCTCAGTCGTGTTCCCTGACGCGGCGTTTAAGTTTTACATCGATGCGTCGGAGGAAGTCCGCTCCGCACGCCGTCAGGCCCAAGGTCACACCGACCGCGTCGGGGAGCGCGACCGCCTGGACACCACGCGCAAGAACTCGCCGCTCGTCACTGCGGCGGATGCCGTGGTCATCGACAGCTCGCGCATGACGCTCGATGAGGTCGTCGAGCATGTCTTGTCCGTGCTGCGAAGCCGTGGGCTCGCCGGAAGTTCTGCGGGGTGAACCCACCGCCATGACGCTTTCCTACTGGCTCGGATACCGCCTCTTTTCGGAGATCGCACATGGCTTCTTCGGCTACCAGGTCATCGGCCGCGAGAACATCCAGGTTCCGGGCCCGGCGCTCATCGTCAGCAATCACGTCAGCTTCATGGATCCGCCCCTCGTCGGCAACGCCATCGATGAGCCGATTCATTTTCTCGCGAAGAAGACCTTGTTCGACAACCCCGTCGCAGGCGCGATCTTCAGAAGCTGGCAGGCCATACCCGTTGATCAGGACGCGCCCGGACCCGGCAGCCTCAAGGCAGTCCTCCGCCAGCTTCGCGCAGGAGAAAAAGTCATCATCTTCCCGGAGGGCAACCGCTCCGAGGACGGCTTGTTTCAGAAGCCGGAAAATGGCGTGGGCTTCGTCATCGCCAAGGCCGGCGTGCCCGTGATACCCGCGCGAGTCTTCGGTGCGTATGCTGCCCTCCCCCGCCATCGCTCGCTGCCGCAGCCTTCCAGAGTCACCGTCACCTTTGGCCGGCCATGGATCGTGGACCTCGGCAGCTACACGGAAACCGGCAAGCAGCTTTACCAAAAGCTCGCCGAGGAATCGATGGAGCGGATCGGTGAGCTACGGGAGTAACCTCGCTTTTCATTTTCTTCACGCGAAGGGTCCGCCTTGATCGTTGCGCGGCCGCATTGCAGCGTTTAGCTCTCCGCTCCTTTTTCAACCCCGTCCGACATGTCCGCAAAGCCCATCATCATCTACACGAAAACCGACGAGGCGCCCGCTCTCGCGACTTATTCCCTGCTGCCGATCATCCAGGCTTTCACGAAGCATTCGGGCATCGACGTGGTGACGAAGGACATCTCCGTCGCGGCCCGCATTCTCTCCGCTTTTGCAGACCAGCTTCAGGCGGATCAGCGTGTGAGTGACAACCTTGCTGAACTCGGCGCGCTCACACTGAAACCCGAGGCAAACATCATCAAGCTGCCAAACATCAGCGCCTCCGTCCCGCAGCTCAAGACCGCCATCGCCGAACTTCAGGCGAAGGGCTACGCGCTGCCGGATTTCCCCGAGGCTCCCGTCACTGACGCTGAGAAGGATGCACGCGCGCGCTACTCGAAGGTGCTCGGCTCCGCCGTGAATCCGGTGCTCCGCGAAGGAAACTCCGACCGCCGCGCACCGAAGGCGGTGAAGGAATATGCGAGGAAGCATCCACATGTGAACGCGCCGTGGTCGCCCGATTGCAAGACGCAGGTCGCTTCGCTCGAGGACGGCGACTTCTTCGGAAATGAAAAGTCCGTCACCGTGCCCGCCGCTACCCAAGTGCGCATCGAACTCGTGAAAGCTGACGGCTCGGTGCAGGTGCTGAAGGACAGCACAGCGCTCCAAGCGGGCGAGATCCTGGATGCAACCGTGATGCGCAAGGCCGCGCTCGTTGCATTTTTCGAGAAGCAGATCGCCCGCGCCAAGCACGACGGGGTGCTGCTTTCGCTCCACCTGAAGGCCACCATGATGAAGGTCTCCGACCCCATTCTCTTCGGCCATGCGGTGAAGGTGTTCTTCAAGGACCTCATCGGCAAGCACAGCGCGGTGCTTCAGCAGCTCGGTGTCGATTTCAACAACGGCCTTGGCGATCTCGTCGCCAAGATCCAGACACTGCCCTCAGATCAGAAGGCCGAGCTCGAAGCCGCCATTCAGGCCGCCTACACCGCAGGTCCCGGCCTCTCATATGTGAATTCCGACAAGGGTATCACCAATCTTCACGTCCCCAGCGATGTGATCGTCGATGCCTCCGTGCCCGCCCTCATCCGCGCCGGCGGCAAGGTTTACGACTCGAAGGGGAATCTCGGCGACACGCTCGCGCTCATTCCCGACCGCAGCTACGCGTCTGTTTATCAGACCGTCTTCGATTTCTGCCGCAAAAATGGCGCGCTTGACCCGAAGACCATCGGCAGCGTGCCGAACGTTGGCCTCATGGCGCAGGCCGCCGAGGAATACGGCTCGCACAACAAGACCTTCGAGATTGGCGCCGCAGGCACAGTCCGCGTCGTCGATGACAGAGGCACGGCCTTGCTCGAGCACAGCGTCGAACCCGGCGACATCTGGCGCGCCTGCCAGACCAAGGACGCGCCCGTGCAGGATTGGGTAAAGCTCGCGGTGAAGCGCGCCCGGCTCAGCAACACGCCCGCCGTTTTTTGGCTCGATGAAACCCGCGCGCACGACGCGCAGATCATCGCCAAGGTGAACGCCTGCCTCAAAGGACACGACCTCACCGGGCTCGACATCCGCATCCTTCCGCCTGCCGCCGCCACGCAGTTCACCCTCGAGCGCCTCGTCGCGGGCAAGGACACCATCTCCGTCACCGGCAATGTGCTGAGGGACTATCTCACCGACCTCTTTCCAATTCTCGAGGTCGGCACTTCGGCGAAGATGCTCTCCATTGTCCCGCTCATGAACGGTGGCGGCTTGTTTGAGACCGGTGCCGGCGGTTCCGCTCCGAAACACGTCCAGCAATTCGTCGAGGAAAATTTTCTCCGCTGGGACAGCCTCGGCGAGTTCTTCGCGCTGGCCGCCTCCTTCGAGCATCTCAGCGAGACCTTGGGAAACTCGAAGGCGAAGGTGCTGGCCGAGACGCTCGACGAGGCCAACGGCAAGTTCCTCGAGACCGACAAGTCACCCGCGCGAAAAGTCGGCGCGGGCATCGACAACCGCGGCAGCCATTTCTACCTCGCCCTCTATTGGGCGCAGGCCCTCGCCGCGCAAAACGCCGACGCCGAATTGAAGGCCGCCTTCACACCCGTCGCGGCGGAACTCACATCGAACGAGGCCAAGATCGTGGCTGAACTCATCGAAGTGCAGGGCAGACCGAACTATATCGGCGGCTACTATCAGCCGGACGAGGCAAAGACATCTGCAGCGATGAGGCCGAGCGCGACGTTCAACGCCATTCTGGCCAAACTGTGACCTGACCGCTGCCTCGGTGCAAAGACACGGGGAATCGCGTGAGATGCGTCCCGCGCGGCCGCCAGCTTTGCGGGAATTTCGTTTTCACCCAGCGCCAATCCCGCTATCATCCGCCGGGATGACAGGAAACGTCACAGACACTCAGGCACGCATCGAGCCGGCCACGCTCGAGGATCTGCCGCAGCTTGTCGAACTGCTCATGGCGCTGTTCAAGGAGGAGGCCGACTTTGCGCCTGACCGCCAGAAGCAAGAGCACGGTCTGCGCCTGATCCTCGAGCAGCCGAATCGCGGACGCATCTTCGTCTTGCGCACGGACCACAAGGCCATCGGCATGGTGAACCTGCTCTTCACCATCAGCACCGCCGAAGGCGGACTCGTCGTGCTCATGGAGGACGTCATCGTGCATCCGCAGCATCGCAGGCAGGGTTACGGCGGCATGTTGCTCGAGCACGCGATTGAATTTGCCAAGGAGCGCGGCTTCAAGCGCATCACCCTGCTGACCGACAAGATCAGCGCGGAGTCCCAGGATTTCTTCCAACGCCACGGTTTTCATTTCTCGACCATGATCCCGATGCGTCTGGTGTTCGAAGAGTGATCCGCCGCCGCGGGAGGAGAAGCTCATCATGAATGCGACCGCCATTCCCGTCTTTGATCTCGCGCATCGCACGGAGCGCGTGACGAACATCTCACCCGCCTCCGACGCGTTCGTCCTCTTCACCATCGCCACCTTGTTCTTCACCATCGGCTGCTTCGTCGTCTGGATGTGGTTCATCTGGCGGCGCGGCATCAAATTCGAAGCGCGACGCGGCGCCAGTCAAATGCAATTGCGCGAGTTTGTTCCGCCCGCATCGCGCCAGTCCTCCGCCGAGCCGGAAGAACCCGCCGCGCCATGGGAGAAGCCGGCGGACTGGTGGAAGAAGTGACCGCCGACACACTTAGCGCGCCGCCACGCCCGCCGTCTTCCGGATCTTCATCAAGACGGGAAAGCTCGTCTGCAAGCCGGCGCTGTCGTGTTCGTTGCGCGCGGAACTCAGCGCGGCGTGGATGAGGGTGTCCTGATTCTGGACCCAGTTGGCGGCGCGGAAGAAGATGGGGCGCTCGTTCTCCTTCTCGCGGATCTGCACGCCATTCAGGCCGATGTCATCGACGATGACGCCATGCGGCAGGCCATGCACATCGAGACTGAGAATGCCATCGTCTTTCAGGCGCACCGCGCGGATCCATGCCTTCACGGTCTGGCCGGGCACCAGCGTGATCTCGAGAGGCCTGATCTCGTCCTTCAGCTCGCGCATGGCGGGCTTGCCGCCGTTGTCGGGCTCCATCACGATGACGAACTTCGGTGCCGCGCCTAGCGTGACCTTGCCAAAAGTGCCGCCGTCGTGCGTGAGCTTCCCGCTCCGCGCGGTGATCTTCAGCCTGCTCCAGTCGGCGTCGGACTTTGCGTCAGGCGCGGCGTGCAAGGAACCGCTGATCAAATCGTGCCCGGCCTCGATCAACAGCGGCGATGACGCGGAGTAACCCTGCGGCAGCCCGGTGATGCCGATCTCAATCGCATCGGCAAAATCATCGGCGCGATCCGCGCGGAAGGAAAAACCGACTGAGGCTCCAGGCATGACGGTCGGATTGGCTCCTGACAGCTTCACACTGAAATCAGGCTTCGGCTCGCGGATGGTCAGAGCATAGACGAAACGCGCGCCGCTCCAGCCACGGGTGTCGGTGACCTTCACGACGTAGCGGCCATCGGCTGGCGCGGTGAATGTGAGACGCGAGTCGCTGCCCAGCTTGCGGTCTCCGCTATCGTCGTTCGCATGATTCAGGGTGAAGACGGGCAGGCCGTTCGGCACGATCTGGCTGCTAATGGGGCGCGGCTCGACCACGTAACACGGCTCATCAAGCGAGTGCGAATTGGCCGTCGCGTCGAAGTAGGCGCGCCGCTTTCCATTCGAGGTGTAGAAGAAGCAGCCGGCATCCGGACCGCGCGGCATGCGGAAGATCTTCATCACGTCTCCATTGAAATAGACGAGTTCGTTCAGCTCCATCTCCTCCCAGTTTTGCAGACGGATGTCCGGGTTGCTGGCATCGACGCTGCGGAAGTTGTTGTAGCTGTCGCGCACGGCCTGCAGCATCACGCGCGGCACCGGCTGGCCTTTCGCGTCGAGCACTTCGAGCTTCGTGTCGGCA
>JANOBO010000292.1:0-24955 GCA_031411695.1 Verrucomicrobiaceae bacterium | reverse complement strand
TCAGCAGGCCGGGCACGGTGACATCGCTATCAGGGATGATCCACGGATCGTTTCCGCGCACGCGGCCGTGCCCCGAGTGAAGGCCGGACATCAGGACACAGCGCGAGGGCGCGCACACCGTGCTGCCGGCGTAGTGGCGGGTGAAGCGCATGCCCTCCGCCGCCATCTTGTCCAGCGCGGGCGTGGCCAGCTTCTTCTGGCCGTAGGAGCCCAGATCGCCGTAGCCGAGGTCGTCGGCCAGGATGTAAATGATGTTCGGCTTCTCCGCCGCGACGGCAGATGCGGCAATGAAAACAGTCAGCAGGGCGAGCGCGCGATTCATGAGACGTGTGCAGACGATGCGCCGTGCGCGGATGTTTCACGGGCCGACGATACTGCGAGGCATCCGATGCGGCGCGGAGAGATAGAGAGGTGCACGGACGGATAAGACTCAGCACAAAAAAGGAAGGCTCCTTTTTCAGGGAGCCTTCCAGAATGCGTTTGGATCAGCCGGCTTTTCGCCGGCGGCTGGGCTACCAGCGGCCACCGCCGCCGCCACCACCACCACCGCCGCCGCCTTTGCCACTACGGCCGCCGCGACCGCCGCCACCACCACCGCCGCCACCACCGTAGGCAGGGCGTTCTTCACGTGGGCGGGCTTCGTTCACCGTCAGAGGGCGGCCATTCCATGGCTTGCCATCGAGTTCACGGATCGCGTTGTCCATGCCTTCCTTCGTGTTCATTGTGACGAAGGCAAAACCGCGTGGGCGGTTCGTCTCGCGGTCCATGACCACAGCCACTTCGTTGACGGGGCCGTGCTCGCTGAAAAGATCGCGGATCTCCGCTTCAGTGGCTTCAAATGTGAGGTTACCCACATACATCTTGGTATTCATATTTTGTGATTTCTTGCTGATTCCGGTCTCTCCTTGCAGACTGGTCCCGGGAGTCGGGTTTAAAAATCACCACTGAATACAAAGATCCACCTGATGAACTGCCATGCCTTTAATTCGTCAGGGGTCTAGCTCGAACGCCGTCCTCATCGTCGCGTCCTGTCCCAATAGCAAGGCTTATCATCGGCAGCCTGCCCCGCGTGTTCGCATCGCAGCCACTCCGCGCGCCGCAGGAGCCGGGGGAAATTTTCAAATCGCAAATTCTTGACGCGACTTGCCGCTCAAATCCGTTTATGTGTGCGGCCATGATCGATACCGACATCCAAACCCTCGCCACCCGCATCCGTCAGGCACTCGGCTGCGGCAAAGACTTGGCTGAGGACTATGCGCGCGGCATCGGTGATCCGCCGGAGATCATTCACGGCAAGATCCTCGTTCGCGACCCCGACGGACGCATCATCGCGCGCGTGCCGGAGAGTGTGATCAGCGACGGGCCAGTGTGAGGCGGGACTTCGCAGAGGGCAGAATCGGAGATGAGGTCGGGCGCATCTTTGTGGAAGGCAGCCGGGCGTGCGCACGTTTTCGTGTCCTTATGATGCTTCGGAAAATCCTCTCGCCCGCCCTGCTCGCGCTCACACTTTTATCGCCGGCCGCCCATGGCGCGGTGAAGGGGCCGCCAAACATCGTCTTCATCTTCGCCGATGATCTCACCTGCCAGGCCATCAGCGCGTATGGCGATGCGCGTAAGCTGCTCGACACGCCGGGCATGGACCGCATCGCGAAGGAAGGCATGCGTTTTGACCGCTGTCTGGTCACGAATTCCATCTGCGGCCCAAGCCGTGCCACGGTGCTCACCGGCAAGTACTCCCACGCGAACGGCTTCTACAACAACAGCAACAGCAAGTTCGACAGCACGCAGACCACCTTTCCCCGCCGGCTTCAAAAGGCCGGCTACGCCACCGCCATCATCGGCAAGTGGCATCTCATGACGGATCCCGTCGGCTTTGATTATTGGAACGTCCTGCCCGGCCAGGGCGTCTATTACAACCCCGCCACCATCGACAACGGCACGAACGTCAAGCACACCGGCTACGTCACCGACATCATCGGCGACCTCTCCCTCGACTGGCTCAAGCAGCGGGACAAGACCAAGCCATTCCTGCTCATGTGCCAGCACAAGGCACCGCACCGCGAGTGGGAGCCGCCCGCGCGCCTGCTCGGCTTTGACAACGATCGCGTCTATGACGAGCCCGCCACGCTCTTCGACACGTACTCAGGCCGCAGCAAGGCCGTGAGCGACCAGGACATGAGCATCGAGAAAACGATGACCGACCGCGACCTGAAGCTCGACACGCCCGGCCAGCTCAATGACGAGCAGCGCAAATATTGGGACGACTACTACCGCCCGCGCAATGAGAAGTACCGCGCCGCGCCGCCCGTCGGGCGCGATCTCATCAAATGGCGCTACCAGCGTTACATGCACGACTACCTCGCGTGCGTGAAGGCCGTCGATGAAAACGTCACCCGCGTGCTCGATTTCCTCGACCGCGAAGGTCTCGCTGACAACACGCTCGTCATGCTCTCCAGTGACCAGGGCTTCTTCCTTGGCGAGCACGGCTGGTTCGACAAACGGTGGATCTTTGAGGAGTCGCTCCGCACGCCGCTTCTCGCGCGCCTGCCCGGCGTCATCCCGCCCGGCTCCAGTTCCAGCAAGATTGTCTCGTTGATCGACTTCGCCAGCACCTTCCTCGATGTCGCCGCGCAGCCGCCCATTGCAGATGCGCATGGCAAGAGCCTGCTGCCGCTTTTCAAAGGCACGCCGCCCGCAGACTGGCGCACGAGCCTCTACTACCACTATTATGAGTTCCCCGTGCCGCATCGCGTGCGCCCGCATTACGGCGTCATCACCGATCAATACAAGCTCATCCATTACTACACGCCGGACGTTGACGACTGGGAGCTGCTCGACCGCACGAAGGATCCTCTCGAGACGAAGAACTTTTTCGCCGATCCCGCCTACGCCGCCACCGTCACCGAACTGAAGGCCGAACTCATCCGACTGCAGGCGGAGGTCCACGAGACCATCCCGCCGCCGCGCTTCGCACATGGCAACAAGGCCTTCGAAGGCGAGCCCGAGCCGCCCGCGCAAAACACGCCCGGCAAAGGCGGGAAGAAAAAGAGCAAGGCGGGCAAGTAGCGCACACAACACCGTCGTGAATCAGTCTGGCGCGCCGCATCGGCCTGGATGCGGCGTGAGTGGATGCGGAAAAAGGATCCGTGCGAATTCAGAGCGCGGCATTGCATCTCACCCGCGCATTCGTTTACGCTCGGGGCATGAATGCATCCCGCAGATCGTTTCTCGCATCGTTGACCTCGCTCGGAGTCAGCGGCCTCGCGCCGGCGCAGACGGTGAGTGGCAGGCTGCGCAAGGGCTTCATGCTCGCCACGTTTCCAGACCGTACGCTGCCTCTGCTCGAAAAGTTCCGCATGCTGAAGCGCGCGGGCTTCGAGGGCGTGGAACCCTCGAACGCGGAGATCCCCGAAGACGTGATGAAGGCGCGGGATGAAACGGGATTGCACATCGCATCGATGAGCTGCGGCGGCTCCAGCCGTCTCTTTGCCAGCGCGCTGGCGCCTGTCCGCGCGAAAGCGGTGGCGGAGATACACACTGCGCTGCGCAATGCAAAGCGCTACGGCGCGCGGTCGATCCTCATCGTGCCGGGCACGGTGGACGAGACCACGACCTACCGGCAGAACTGGGATCGGTGCACCGAGAGCATCAAGGCATGTGTGGCCGTGGCGGAGGAGACCGGCGTGAAGATGGCCATCGAGAATGTCTGGAACAATTTTTTGCAGGGGCCCATGGAGTGCGTGCAGTTCATCGACCAGTTCGGCAGCGACAAGGTGGCGATGCATTTCGACATCGGAAACATGATGTTCCTCGGCTGGCCGGAGCAGTGGATCGCGATCATCGGCAGGCGCATCGCTTGCGTGCACATCAAGGAATACAGCCGCAAGAAGATGATGGAGGAGGGGAAGCGCAAAGGCTTCGAGGTGGACTATCTGGAAGGGGACAACAACTGGCCCGCGATCCTGAAGGCGCTGCGTGATGTGGCGTTCGACGGCTGGGCCATCGTGGAGCCAGCGTATCGGCCAAAAGACATCGATCCCATGGAGCGGCTGATGGAAATCTCCAAACGCCTCGACAAGATGCTCGCCGCATGACGCGTAACTCATCACTCACTTCCCCCACCATCATGACCAACCGCCGCTCCTTCCTCGCCTCCGCCACAGCCACCGCCGTCTCGAGCCTAGCCGTCTCCGCCTGCGCGGGCGCCACACCGAAGCCGCGGAACATCCAGAAGGCCATCATGCTCGGCACGCTCGGCATCAAAGGCACCACGCTGGAGAAGTTCACCGCAGCCAAGGAGGCGGGCTACGATGGCATCGAAGCCAACGGCGGCATGAACCAGCAGGAGGTGATCGATGCCTACGGTGCCACCGGATTGAAGGCCGCCAGCGTCTGCTGCCACACGCATTGGAAGCAAACCCTCACGCATCCTGACGAAAAGGTGCGCGAGGAAGGATTGCAAGGCGTGCTACAGACTCTCCGCGACGCCAAGGCCTACGGCGCCACCTCCATCCTCGTCGTGCCCGGCGTCTGCAACGAGACCACCGACTACGACGACGCATGGACGCGCTCCATCACCCAGCTCAAGAAGGCCGTGCCGCTCGCCAAGGAACTCGGCGTCGCCATCTCCATCGAAAATGTCTGGAACAATTTCCTCCTCTCCCCGCTCGAAGCCGTGCGCTACCTCGATGAAATCGGCGAGCCCTCAAACGTCGTGGGCTGGCATTTCGACATCGGCAATGTGCTGCGCTATGGCTGGCCCGAGCAGTGGATCAAGGTCCTCGGCAAGCGCATCAACCGCATTCACGTGAAGGAATACAGCACGAAGAAGATGAAGGATGAAGGCGTGTGGAAAGGCTTCGATGTCGATCTCACCGAGGGCGACAACAACTGGCCCGCCATCATGAAGGCGCTCGATGGGGCTGGCTACGAAGGCTGGGCCATCTCCGAGCAGCGCGGCGGCATCAATCCCGGCGGATTGAAAATGCTGACGAGCCGCATGGACAAGATTTTATCCATGTGACCACAGCGCCTCACCGCGCACGCTCTCCAGATCAAGGTGACGCGCGCCTCGTCGCTGTGAAATCCACACCGCCGCGCTTGATGCGCCCACGTTGACACGCCACGATGCGCGCATGACTCGCGTTGGCATTGGCTATGATGTGCATCCTTTTGAAGACGGCCGGCCTCTCGTGCTCGGCGGCGTCACCATCCCGCACACCCACGGGCTGCAGGGGCACTCCGATGCCGATGTCCTCTGCCACGCCATCGCCGACGCCGTCCTCGGCGCGCTCGGCGAGCCCGACATCGGCCACTATTTCCCGCCCGGCGATCCCACCATCAAAGGCATCAGCAGCCTCAAGATCCTCGAGAGATGCGCCGAGATTGCGGCGGCACACGGCGCGCGCATCGGGAACATCGATGCCTCCCTCATCGCCGAAGCGCCGAAGGTCCTGCCCCATGCAGCGGCGATGAAAACGCACATCGCCGCCGCTCTCCGCATCACCCCCGCGCAGGTCGGCATCAAGGCCACCACCAACGAGAAGCTCGGCTTCATCGGCCGCAGCGAAGGCATGGCCGCCATGGCCGTCGCCTGCATTGAGACCGCGCCGTAGATTCGGCGGCTCACGTGCTGGCCTGTTGGCGGCACGCTGCTCGGTCATCATCTTTGGCGGCGTTTTAAGGCCGCTAAGAATGGCTTGCCAATCGCCGCGCTGGATCAAGGCGTCTCGCCCATCGCCCATCAGCCGACCATGGACCCTGCCGCCGGCACCGGAGCAGGCGGCAAGGCGATGCGAACCGAGGACGCACGCCCGTAGGCGTGCCCGTCCCGGCTCACAACACCCCGCCCGCGCGCCAAGCCCGCGAAGTCCCACCAGGCTCTGGAAAGCTCCAGCACCGGCGGTGGTATCGAGATGTCTCGAGGCGAGGACACCCTCGCCTACTGCGTACCCGTCTCGCCGCGCAACGGATCGAAGCACGCCGCCCCCCGAAGCCACCTCGGCCGCTACGAATCCCGCCCCGCTCCCACACCTCTGTAGCAACCGGCATGAGCCCGCTGCCGGAAGTCTCAGCGCGCCCACTTTTCCAGCCAAGGCCGGGCATCACGCCCAGCCGTCATTTCGCTCCGCAGCGCGGTGCCACCGCTCCGCAGATTGGCGCCGCCGCTCCGCAGAGCCGCGGCACGGCTCCACGGGTTGGCGGCACCGCCCCGTGGAGCGACGCCACCGCTCCGCAGAGCGACGCCACCGCTCAGCAGAGCGACGCCACCGCTCCGCGGGTTAGCGCCACCGCTCCACGGGTTTGCACCACCGCTCCACGGGTTTGCGCCACCGCTCCACGGAGCGACGCCACCGCTCCACGGGTTGGCGGCACCGACCCGCAGGGAAAAGTGCTCATTATCAGCGATTTACAGTGCGGACCGTCATTTTCGGCGAAAACGGCGGAAAACTCAGTCCAATGAACCCTTCTCCAAGACCGAAATCCACGATTGAAGGCACCTCTCGGCAGTCTGGAATCGGCACCGCCGCAGCTATTCCCCGCGCTACGCGCCCAAAATCATCAACTCAGTGAAGGACCAAATCGCCCCGGTCAGTAGCGCCGCGTTCACCCTTTGGAATCAGATGCCAGGTTGTAATTCTCACATGCTTTTTACCTTCCTATGCCGGAAACAGCACACATTTTCGTTGTCCGAGCACGGCATGGGCGTGTAAAACCACCCCCATGCCAGTCAGATCCCGCGCAAAACCCACATTTTTGTCGGCCATAAAGCAAGTGGCGAAACACACACAAATGTGAACCATCTGTACTGTTCGCCTAACCCATGACGCGCCTCGACGACATTTATGAGCGGCTTCAGGACGTTGATAGCGTCGATCGTGCGGTTGAAGCCATTTCGATTCTGGAGACCGAAGCTACAGAGGATTGGTTGCCCACCCTTCACGAGTGGCTTGCCCGGCCAGATGACTTCTTCCTTCGTGAGGCCACGGCACCCGCCGTCATTCGTCTTGAGGGTATGGCGTGTTTCCCTCGATTGCTTCATGCCATGCATCTCGGACGACGTGAGGGGCACGACAATGACAGTCTTCAGGCTTACATTTTCGAGTTGATAGAGTCGGCTCCCCTAGATGCCCGAACTCGTTTGCTGGAGTTGGCCGTGTCGGAGACCGATGAAGACCGTAGCGATGCAGCTTGGCTCTTGGGCTTGGTCCACCAACACATCACTTCAGACGTGTTGATTCGCCTCTCGTCCGACACTTCGCCAGATGTTCGCCAGTCGGCTTGCGGTTCTCTCTCCTCATTCGAGGGAGATGCTCAAGTCTTCGATGCCCTGAGCCGGTGCCTCAATGATTCCAATGAGCAAGTTCGTATTTCAGCGGTGAGTGCTCTCGGATACTTTGGAGATCGGCGTGCATTGCCATTGCTTCTACCCTTGCAGCGATCAGCATCACCTCGCCTCCAGCACATTCTTCCGTTTGCTATTGAGCAGCTCCAGAAATGAACCATCCACACGACAACCCCAAGGCGAACGAACATGGTTATCATCGCGCGAAGCCGCGATGACAACAATTGAACTATTCGCGGTGGTGCGCTCTGGGATATAGCCTGTGGGGAAAGCTTTTGCCCGCTTCACCGGCGGCGCGACGCTCCGCCTTCACGCCGCCTGCTACGAGGACTCGGCGTTGAAGATCACGCGGTAGAAGCGGGGGCCGGCGGGGGTGGCGGGGTCGGTGAGGCTGATGGTGGTGTCGGGGCACTGGGTGTCCGGGGTGATGGCGGTCCAGCTCTGGAGGTCGCTGCTGCCTTCGACCCGGTAGTAAAGGCCGCGTCCCCCGTGCTCACCGACGATGCAATCTCCGCTGGAAATGCGCGCCCGGCGTCGTCTGGGCTTTGGCTCCTGAGGCTGGGATCGAACCAGCGACCTAGTGGTTAACAGCCACCCGCTCTACCGCTGAGCTACTCAGGAATTTCTCGCGGCGATCGAACCGCCCGCAAAATCGAGCGGCTAAATAACTGCGTGCGGTTTGATGCGCAAGTGTTTTTCCGTTCCCGCACGCAATGACGCGCGGCTTTACCGGGTGGACCCAGAGGAAGCGCGATTTCGATGCGAGACTCGCGCGCAGGTCCCTGTTATTTGCATCCGCATGATCTCCCGCCTCGCCATCACCGCCGTCGTCCTCGAGACCTTGCTCGCCTGCCTGCCGCTGCACGCGCGCGACATTCCTGTCGCGGACGCCCCGCAATTCGCCGCCGCCGCAAAAGCCGTGCAGCCCGGTGACACGCTCGTGCTCGCCGCAGGTGAGTGGAAAGATGCCACGCTCAAAATCAACGCGGTCGGCACCGCGGCAAAGCCCGTCGTGGTCCGGACGGCGACTGCTGGCGCCACCTTCCTCAGCGGCGCGTCACAGATCAGCATCTCTGGAGCGCACATCACCATCGATGGTCTCCATTTCAAGAATCCGACAGGGGAGGAGGTGATCGAGCTTCGCACCCGGTCGGACACCCTCGCCAGTGACTGCCGCGTGACGCAATGCGCGGTGACGAACGACCTGCCGGCAACTGGCGCGTCGGAAAGCGCGCGATTCATCTCCATCTACGGCGTGCGCAACCGGATCGACCATTGTCTCATCCAAGGAAAGACGACCGCCGGCACCACAGTGGTCGTGTGGCTCGGCGAGGATGCCGCCGGAAACGGCCGTCATCAGATCGATCACAATTATTTCGGGCCGCGCGAGCGTCTCGGAAAAAACGGTGGCGAGACGATCCGCGTGGGAGACAGCGAGACCTCGATGCAGAGCGCCGCGTGCACCGTGGAGGACAACGTCTTCGAGCGCTGCAACGGAGAAGCCGAGTGCATCTCAAACAAATCCTGCGGCAATGTTTACCAGCGGAACACCTTCCTGGCCGTGTCAGGCACGATCACGCTCCGGCATGGAAACGACTGCACGGTGCGCGACAATGTTTTCCTCGGCCAGGAAGCCAAGGGGAGCGGCGGCATCCGCATCATCGGCGAAGGACATCGCGTGACGAACAACTGGCTCGAAGGCCTGCGCGGCGATGAGGAACGCGCGGCGCTCTGCTTCATGCTCGGCATTCCAGGCTCTCCGGCCAATGGCTACTTCCAGGTGAAGGGCGCGGTGATCGAGGGCAACACCATCATCGATTGCGCCACGCCCATCGTCATCGGCGTAAAGGGCGCGGCCAAGGCAGCGCTGCCGCCCATCGCAACGCAGATCACCGGAAACATCATCGACGCGCCCAAGTCCACCGCCATCGACGCGCGCTGTGACCTCGCGGGCATCCAATGGGAAAAGAACATCATCCGCGCAAAGTCGCCCGGCATTCCCGCCACGCCCGGCATCAGCGAAGGAGAAGTAAAAACCGCAAAGCCAGCCAAGATCACAACCCGCGCGGATGTGGGCCCTCGCTGGTGGCCGTAGGCGATTCCGTCCCCGGCTCGCACCACACCGCTCCGCGCGAAAACGTCGCCGTCCTCGCCGCTCGAAGCTTGCCCGACTGCGGGGCACCAGCGTTTAATCAGCTTCGGGTGCTTGGGGTGCGGCGACGTGTCGCGAGCCGGGACGGGCTCGCCTACGGCTGCATTTCGAGCAGCAGTTGGTGTGCGTCGCGAAAACGCGGCGCGAGCACGAGGGCGTCGATGAGGTGGCGCTTCGCGGTGGCGTCATCTTTTCCACGCAGCAGTCGCGCCAGACGAAATTTCACATCGGCAGGATTGTCCGGCTCCAGCACGAGCAGGCGGTTGTACGCAGCGATGGCCGCCTCCGCGCTGCCAGTGGCCTCCAGCGCTCGTGCGATGGATTGCTGCGGCGTTTTCAAAAACGGATTCAACGCGGTGGCACGCGCGGCATTCACCAGCACATCCGGCCAGCGGCCAGCTTTCGCATCCAGCTCCATCAAGCGCAGGAAGACAGACATCGCATCAGCCGAGCGCGCGGCGAACAAGCGCAGCAGCTCCACCTCCTGGTCAGCCTGGTTCATCTGCCTCAGCGCCTTCACCTTGATGAGGTAGCCGCTCTCGCTCGATGTGTCCTCGGGCATGAGGGCGATGAGCTTGTCCCCGATTGCGGCAGCCTCCTGCCAGTTCTTCGCTTCCATCAAGTCATCCGCGCTCTTCATCAGCGCCCATCGGTTGGTGGGGTTCTTCTTGAGAAACGCGGCAAAGGACTCGGCATCGAGCGGGTTCACTTCCTCCAGCGCGGGCTTTTTCCAATCGAGCTTCGCGCCGAACGCCGCTGCCTGTGCGGTCATGTGGATCGCAAAGTCCTTCTCGATGCTGGAGACGGACAGCGTGTTGTCCGTGATGGCGTCGTTGATTCTCTTCCCTGCGGCGAGATCGCGGAGGATGCCCTGGAACTTTCCTTCTCCGAATCGGTCGAGCAAAAACTTCACCGCCTGGCCCGCCTCAAAATAGGCGAACATGAGATGGTCGCTGCTCTTGGGATTCAGGAATGCGGAACTCATCTGGCTCATCGGCGTGAGCGCGTCGTCGTCCAGAATCATTTTGCGGTGCTTTGCATCCATCGCCATGCCCCACGCGGGATCGCGCACGCCCTCTTCATAAACCGAGATGCCCTCGCTCAGCCAGCGCGGCATCCGGTTCTTGGTCACCGTCAGCGTCACAACATGACAGAACTCATGCCACAGCGTGGACTCCCAGTTGTTCTTCCCGTGCGCGAGTCCGCCAGGGCTGTTCATCGTCACCACCGAGCCGAAACACGCGCCTAGGATTCCCTGCCCTCCGAGGTTACCGAACGTGCGGATCGCGAAGTCCTGCTGCGAAGGGAAAAACTCCACCAGCACCGGTCGGTCCAGCGTCAGGCCGTAGCGCCCGCACAGCACGCCCTTCGCCTCACGGAGCAGCGTCAGCGCACGCTCGCCATACACATCCCAGTCGCGGGCGGGCAGCTTGATCACGAAATCGTCGAAGCTCTTCGTCACAAACTTCGCCACCTCCTTTTCCAGCAGTCCGATGTTATGCGCCTGAAGGTTGTAGCCATCGTTTGCGCGGATCTCCCCGGCCAGCTTCCACGCCTCGTCCTCACTTCCCAAGCGCATCAGCACATGGCAGAGCTGCACCTTGGCCGGAAGAAAATCCGGATCGCATTTCAGAGCCGCGCGCAGATGCTGCGCAGCCTCGGCAAAACGGTACGCACGCGACAGGCAGCGCCCGATGACCTGGTCCACCGCCGGATTCTCGGCCCACAGCTTCAGCGCGTTCGCGCGCGCAGCCGTCGCTTCCGCGTCCTTCACGAGGATTGATGCGATGGCCGACCGCAGCGCCCACGCTTCGGGCGATGTTTCATTCACATCGATCACCGACTGGATCGCGCCTTCCGCCTCCACAAACTTCTCCGCGCCCATGAGCTGCTCGGCCCGCGCGAGCAGCGCGCCCTCGTGTTTTGGATTGATCTCCATCACGCGCTTCAGGTTTTCGTCCGCCTTCTCGCGGTCGCTCGATGCAAACGCGCGCGCCAAGCCGAAGCGCAGCGCGGTCGTCTCGCCGTGTTCCTTGAGTCCCTTCCGAAACTCATCCGCCGCACGCGCGAAGTCCTCCTTCTCCAACGCCAGCTCTCCTGCGGCGACATACGGTCCTTCCGCCTTCGCGTCCTTGCGCTTCGCAGGCTCGAAGTAATTGGCCAGCACCTTTTGCGCATCCGCGCGAAACGCCAGCGCCGCCTGGCCGAGCGCGACCAGCTCGACCGCCGTGCGATCCTTCACGGGCTTTTTCTTCGCCGCATCGTTGAACTTTGCCAGCGCGTCCTTTGCGACGTCCTTCCTCCCCAACCGCCGCGCCACTTCGTGCCGCAGCATCAGCAGCGGCAGATGATCTGGGGCGTTCGTAATGAACCGCGCGCTCTCCTCCAGCGCGGCATCGCCCTGCCCCGTGGCCATCAGCGCGCGCAGCCGCAGCATGCGCCACTCCGGCGAGGGTTGGTCGTTCTTGATCGCCGCCTCGCAGAAGCGTCCGGCCACCTCGTACTCTCCCGTCTCGATCATCTGGGCGACGGGAATCAGGTTCTTCTCATCGAAGATGCGCTCCAGATCCAGCTCCTGCGCGCCAGCCGTCGCGACGGCGGACAAGCCCAGCGGAATCGAGGCAAAACGAGCGAACCAACTGGCACCAGTGTTCATGCGCATGAGTGAATGGAAGTCAGAACGCTCCACAACGCACGCAGTTTCACGAGCGACGAGTGGCGACGATTAAAACGGCGGCGCACCCCATCTCCAACACGCGACCCCCACGATGCAGACGACGAGAACAAACCAACCAATGATCAGCGCCGCCCAGCTTTCCTCATCCACATCCCATTTACCAAACGACACTAGCCAAGGCACCCAAGAGCCGAGCTTTCCCAGCACAAGGGTTGCATGCTCGGTGACGAGCTGGATAAGCGTAAGATTCATGATTTCGGCACGACCCAAACGCACGAAGTTTCTTCCAGGCACAGCCTAAGCCTCGGGCAGCGCCTAATCCGCAATCCGAGGCGGAGGCCGTTCTGGAATGCCGGGCGGGCTGCAGGCTCGAGCGCGCGGATCATCCATGTGGGTGACTCATTCATTCTTCCCAGATCATGCGCGGTTTTGAGAAGGTATTGCCACAGCGGACGGCGACGCCCCATCATGGGACTAAGCTGTGGAAAGTTTTCGGCCACCTAGCAGTGCGAGAGGAACTGCCAGACCGAACGACGCGGGCCTCCCACATGAGCCACGCAGCGGTGCGCAGCCAGTCGGGCGATGCCGCGGCTGCCGGTTTCTCTTGCAGGGTCGCCGCCGTCTCTGGGCAGCCCCAGGCGAAGGCTAGGTTGTCTGCGGGCATGCAGGCGAGTTGCGGCATGGATGAGCGGCAATGTCTCACACGAAGGGACAAAGGCACGAAGGTTTCTCATGCGGTAAGCTTCAAGATTGACGCAGCAGGTCGATAAGGTCGTCACCAATCCACACGCCGGCGGCGCGGATAGCTCGGGCGAGTGGAACCGCGTCTGGCAGGATGCCGGATTTTTTGGCCTCAATGAGAACGCCGATCAGCCCGGTAACTCTGAGTCCGAGACCTCGCGCCGCTGCGCGGCCGAGTTTTTCATCCATCAGGAGCACATCGGCGTGGAGTTCCTGGGCAAGCGCGATGGCTTCTGATTCACCGTCACCAAGAGTCTGGCGCAGGTGTTCGGCGAGAGGCGCTGCCGCCCCCAATGCTCTGCGCTCGATCCAAGCGGCGGCGCTGATTTCCGAAGCGCCTGTGCGCCCACGACTATCCTCCACGGTTTCCCGCCAGACCGCGTCGGGAATGATCACACGTCCAAACACATCGCACAGCAACTCCAAGCGCCCTACTCTTGCCAGGGCAATTAAAGGAGTGGAGTCTGCCACGACCATCATTTGACAGCGCGGAGTGTAGCGAGCATGGCGGCGTCCTGGAGGGATTCATCCGGACCGACATGAGGGCTGATGTGATGGGCAGCGAGGACATCAAGGAAACGTCCCAATGGCACGCCCGCGAAGGCCGCCGCTCGTCCGAGAGAGATGCGGCCACCCTGGTAAAAGAGGACGGCCAGTTCTAGCCTGACGTCGTCCATGGTCATGCATGCACTTTGAAGAAGGTCAGCCGGAACATCAAGGTGGTGCATGGCAGTCATAGTTGATGGAGTATCCCACATGAAGGCACAAGGCACTAAGGTTTTTGCAGGCGGAAACAAACCGCACATTCATGAATCACCTTGCTGCGGGGCGATTTGGCCACACAGGGCTCCATCACCCACTCCAACTGTGCAGCGGAACACTGGGGACCTGCGCTGGATCAGAGCGGCCTGCCATCCCTTCCCCACCACACCCATGCCACGATGCCCGCGACAAACACAAACCAGCCAATGATCAGCGCCGCCCAGCTTTCCTCATCCACATCCCATTTACCCAAAGAGATCAGCCGCGCAGTTCCCGCGCCGAGGCGGCCCATCACCTCCACGCCGAACCACTCGGCCATCTGCCAGACGATCTCGCGGACGATGTGCGCAAACAAATCAACAATCATACGGGCGTGAACTTGGCGCATCATCCCGCTTGCGAAGCCGCCCACAAGAAGAGAGTTCATGGCCGCGTTCTAGCCACAGCCCTGCCCCACTGAATGAATCTCGCCCTACGCCCTGCCACACTCGAGGCCATCCAACACTTCCGCTCACGCCGCGCCTCTCTCCTCTGGCTTCGCGCGGCGCTTTGCATCGCGGGTCTCTCCGTCGGCCTGCTGCTGCTGCTGGCGCTGTTGGATCGCGCGTGGTTTCTCCCGGATGTGATCCGGCCCTGGACCAGCATCGCGGCGTATCTGGCGTGCGCGGTCATCGCGTGGCGTGTGGCGCTGCGCCATCTGACGGACGCACGCAGCGAGATCGGCGCGGCGAAGCTGCTCGAGGCGGCTGATCCGTCGCTGCGCGAAAACCTGCTCGCTGCGGTCGAGCTTTCACAGACCGGCGACACCGATCTCGTGCCGGATTCACCGGAGTTCCGCGCCAAACTACAGGACCAAGTCGCGGCGGCGGTGGGCCGCGTTGATTGGGCGCGCGCGCTCCCGGCGCGTTCTCTGAGGCCGTGGTGGTTTTTGCTTTTCGGCGCCATCGTGCTTGCGGCATTGTTGTCCCTGATTCCGGCGCTGCATCTTCCGGGTTTCCTCGCGCGGGCCGCGCTGCCGTTCGCAAACTTTGAGCGCCCGTCCAGCGTGAAGATTCACATCGTGCGTCCCGCCCCGTCATCGGCAAAGGCGCCATTTGCGTCCGAAGTCGATCTCGCGGTGGACATCGTGGGGCCGCATCCCGACAAGGTCATCGTGGAGACAGCGGAGCCATCGGCAAAGACGCGCCGCATCGAGCTTTCCAACGTGGTGGGCAACCGCTACGAGGGCCGCATTCCCGTCGGCCAGAGCGATGTGCGCTACCGTCTGCGCGCGGCGGATGCGCTGACCGCGTGGCACACGCTCACCGCGCGCCCGCGGCCGCGTGTGATCGAGTTCGCAAAGACTCTCGTGCCGCCCGCTTACACAGGTTTGAAGGAGCAGCCCATCAAGGAAGACCACGGCGACATCGAGGCGCTGGCCGGCTCGCTGGTGAAGCTCGTGCTGAGAACAAACCAGCCGGTCTCAAAGGCTGATGTCATCTTGAATCCCGACCAGACGAATCACCCTGCGCCGGTGCCGGCGAAGTCTGTCTCGCAATCCGAGATCACGACGGAGCTGGCGATCAAGGAAGGCATCGACTCCTGGCAGATCGCGCTCGTGTCAGCGGAAACCGGATTCAACAATGATGAGTCATCACCTTGGCGCGTCACCGCGATTCCGGATCTGCCGCCGACCGCACAGATCACCGAGCCGAAGGAGCAGGTGGAGCTTTTGCCCGACGAGGCCGTGCGCCTGTCGGGTCTTGCCGCCGACGACATCGGACTCGCGTCGGTGAAGCTGGCGCACGCTGTGAACGGGACGGATTGGAAGGAAACGGAACTGGCCACGAAGCCCGGCAAGGAGACCACCGTGCAGCATTTGTTTTCCCTGGCGCCGCTTGGTGTGAAGGTCGGGGACACGGTGATCTTGAAACTGGTGGCCATCGATCTCAAAGGCCAGAAGGCCGAGTCGCAGCCGCTGCGCGTGATCGTGCTGGAGCAGACCATCGATCCGAAGCAACGCGAGTGGGCGGCGGAGCAGCGCAGGCTGGCACAGCAGACGCAGGATCTCTCCGAGAAGACGCGCGACATGCGCAAGGCCATGGAGCAGGTGCAGAAGAACGCGCGGCTCGAAAAGAAAAACAAGGAGCCGAACCAAGCCGACAACGCGCTCGCCCGCGCGGAGGAGCAGCTCCGGCAGGTGAAGGAGCAGGCTGACGATCTGTGGCAGGAATTGAAAAAGGCCGCGCAGCAGGCGCCGAACCCGCTCGACGCGCAGGAGACCCTGCTGCTTGGAGAACGTCTGGCCCAGCTCCGGCAGGAGGCCATCCCTGAAATGGAAAAGCAGATGAAGGAGCCGGTGGAGAATCCCGAGGCGCTCAAGCACGCGGCGAATGATGCGTCCAGTCATGCGGACACGATGGCGTCCGCCGCGAAGACCTTCGCCACCGAGGAAACCGCAAAGGTCGCCGCACAGGCCGCGCAGCAGCTTCACCGGCAGGAGAATCTGCTCACTGAAACCGCATTGCAGTCGAACCGCGATGCCTCAGCAAGACCGAAGTGGCAGGAGCAGCAGCGCGGCGCGATCGCGGCGGCTGAGAGCGTGCGAAAAGATGTCGCTGCGCTGGAGGCACAGGTCGATGGCGGGCAGAAGAAAAACTTGGAGCAACTGCGCAACCAAGTCACCGAAGCCACCAACGACTTGAGCCAGTCCCTGGATAAAACAGATCAGAACAAGAGCCCCGAGCATCTCTACGGAGCTGCGGACAATCTGCGGCAACGTCTCGGCCGCACGGCGGACGCCGCGCGCGCCATTGCCGAGGATGCGGCGAACCGCGCGGCGCAGATGCGGGAGCGCATGCAGAAGGCAGAGAACCCCGCGCTCGTCGCACTCGAGGAAGGAAAGGCCGCGCTGCACGACGCGGCGGAGACGGCCAAGAATCCGAAGAAAAAAGACAAGCCCAGCAAAGACGGCCGGACGCCCGAGCAGCGCGCGGAAAAGAATTTGGCGGAGGCAGCGCGTCAGCTCCAGGATCAGGCCGAACTGCGCGAGCAGAATCCGCTGACGAACGATCAGGCCGCGCTCGACACGAATCGCGCCAGCCGCGCCGCCGAAAAGCTCGCGCGCAACATCGCCGAAAAGCCGGCCGAACTCGAGAAGGCGCGAGATGAGGCCACGAAGCTGGCCGCAGCCGCGCGTACGCTTGACGCTGACGCGCTCGCGCAAAACGCGGTGAAATCCCTCTCCGAAGCCGCCGCCCCGGAAGACATGCTTGCGAAAAAAGATCCCGCGACTGCCGCAGCCGAGGCGCGCGCGGCGGCGGAGCAGCTGCGCGATCTGCCAACCGCCCTGCGCAAGGCCAACGCGCCCAATGAACTCGCCACCTCAGCCCAGCAAGCCGCCGATGCCTCACGCAACGCCGCCGAGAACCTGAAGGACCAGGCGAAACAGGCCGCCACGCAGCCGCCGAACCAACCACGCGCGCCGATCAACCGGCAGCCGACGAATGAAGCGCTGCAAAAGGCCGCGCAGGTCGCGCAGCAGCTCGCGCCGCAGGCCGAGTCCGCCCGCGAATCCCTCGCGCAGCTCACGCCGCAGGTGAGTGAGATGATGAAACACGTGGCGCAGGATTTGAAGAAGACGCAGGAGCAGACACAGGCCGCCGCCAATGATGCGAAGGAAAACAAGCCGGTCGAGCAGGTGGCAGACAAGGCGCAGGAGCTCCAACCGAAGGCGGCCGACGACGCAAAGAAAATGGAGAGCCTGCAGGCCGCGCTGCGACAGGAGGCGAACCAAGCCAACCTCGCGCAGGAACAGCAGCGCCAGATGTCACGCACCGCTGATGTCGCGCTCGAGCAGATGCGGCAGAAGTCGCCGCAGATCGCGCAAAATTTGAAACAGGCGGCGCAGGCCACCCAGAGCCAGCCCCAGGCACAGTCGCTGCAAAAAGCTGCGGACGCACAGCAGCAGACCGCCGAGGCGCTCGACCAGCTTGCAGAAAACATGGCCAAGACCGAGCAGGGCGAGGCGCTCTCGCCACAAGAACTGGCCGCTGCCGCACAGATGGAACAGGATCTTCAAGTCGAGGAGCCGCTGGACGAGGCTTACGACCGCGCGAAGGAACTCGCGAGACTCGCGCAGGAGGCGAAGGAGAACCCGGAGGCCGTGTTGAAGGAGCTTGAGAAAGAGCTGCCGAAAAATCCTGCGATGCAAAAGTCGCTCGCTGAAATCAGCAAGGCCGCGGCGCAGACGGCGGAGGAACAAATCAACGCGAAGGCCAATCAGCCCGCGAGCCTGAGCCTGGCCGCCGAGTTTGCCGCACATGATCTGGCGCGCGTGGCCAGACACGAGCAGCGTCTCGGCCAAAAGGAAGGCGCGGAGCAGGTGGCGAAGGCGAGCAATGAACTTCAGCAGACGGCCGCCGCAACGAAGAGCGATCCGAGCAAGGCCACGCAGGAGCTCGCGCAGCAGGCACAGGCCAGCGCGGCGCAGGCGGCGAAAGCTGCGGAGCAAACTGCCGCCAGCGCGCCAGCGCCTGCGACGAAGACGGCGCTCGAGCAGGCGCAGGGCTCGATCCTTGCGCAGGCGCTGGACCAGCTCGACCAGACTCTGCACCCGATGCAGTCCGCGTCGCCGGGAGACCAGCAGCAGCAACAGCAGCAGTCCCAGCAAAGCCAGCAGTCCGCGCAGCAGAGCCTGTCCGACGCGCAGAAGAACCAGCAGCAATCGATGGCCGACTCGCGCAATCAAGGCCAGGTGCCGGGCCAGCAGAAACCATCCGAGCAAAACGCCGACAAGAAGCAGCCGAATCAACCCTCGCAGCAGAGCAAGGAGGGCGGGAACTTCGACACGAAGCTCGTGGACGGCGTGCTCGGTGCCGACGCGATTCTCGTCAACGGAGACTGGGGCCATCTGCCCTCGCGCATGGCGAAGGATTTGACCGAAGCCACCCGTCAGGAAGCCGCGCCCGAGTATCGCGCTGCCATCGAGAGCTACTACAAGGCCATCGCGACGAAGTCGAAGAAGTAGCCCTCAAGCAACGACGGCTCCCAGTGTCTGGGAGCCGTGTGAGAAAGTGGCGGTGAGAGAGGGATTCGAACCCTCGGTAGCGGTAAGGCTACGCATCTTTAGCAAAGATGTGCTTTCGACCACTCAGCCATCTCACCAAGTTTCCGCTTGCCGGAAGTGGGGCCGATTTTAGAGCGCAGGTGGAGCGGACGCAAACTGATTCTCCCTCGCTGGACAAACAAACTCAGCCGCGCAGCCAGCCGGCAGATTGCATCACGGCCCGCAGGTTCTTGTCGTCCTTCGAGATGGCACGCAGCCACATGCCCGGCATCCGCTCACGCTGCCACCAACGGCCCTCCTTGTTTCCCAGCGGAGCGAACTTGTAGCGGTAAAGAACGGCCCGGATGAAACGCGGCTGCGCGTCGGGGAAAGGATTGTTCGCGAGCAGGCCGAGTGTTCCCGGATCATTGTGCAGGAGCTTCCAGACGAAGTGAACCGTCCAGGGATACTCATTCGGCGTGGCCATGGCGGCGAACCAGATTTGCCAGTCGAGCCGGTGATGATACGGCGTGATCACGGCGGGTCTGCGAGAGAGATCGCCTGGCTTGACCCTGAACTCATACGGCTTCCAGTCCGCCAGCTCGTCGGACAAAGCATCGCTGGTTCCCTCGAAGATGATCTCGAATCTCTCGCGGCCGACGGTGCCAAACGCGCCGTAGGTGTTCACCAAATGAAACCGGTCGAATGAAGTGTTCATCGCCTGCTGAGGCGAGAGCAGATTCGGCACCGGTCCCTTCAGGCTCAGATAGCCGACCCCGAGCGTAAGGATCACGGCGACTGCGCCGCGCAAATGAAACCGCGAGACGTGCGGGCCGTCGGAAGCATTGGCACGCGACACGATGAACTGCGGGAGCACGCGCCGCCAGAACGTGTCGTCAAAACACGCCAACGCCGGGATGATCGTGAGCCAGTTCAGAAACGACAGGTTCCCGCTGAAAATGAGGACGCCCATGAAACCCACCATCAACACGCCGGCGATGTGGCGCGCGAAGCGCGGGCCGAATCCGAACCATGGAACGATGAGTTCGACGAAGTGATTGAAGACCACGCCACCCTTGTGAAACCACGGCGGCATGAAGTGCAGCACGCGGCTGAGCGGGTTCGGCACGGGCTGCGTCTCGTAGTGATAGTAGAGCGCGGTGAGATCACGCCAGCATTCATCGCCACGGATCTTGATGAGGCCTGCGCCGAGCATGATGCGAAAGATCATCCAGCGGAACAGCCAGATGATGAGCACATGCGGTGCACGCGCGGGAAACGGGCGCGGATCGATCAACGGACAGAGAAACATCGCGAGGAAGCCAGTCTCCAGAAGCTGCGTCTCCCAGCCGTAGGAGTACCAAAGCTGGCCGATGTGGATGAGCGAAAGGTAAAGCGCCCAGAGCACAAAAAGCATCAAGGCGTTGGCATAGCCGGACAGGACGATGAACGACAGAGCCGCTCCAGCCCACATCACGCCCTGGATGAATGCGTCACTGCGATTGAACCAGAACACTGACGGCAACTGCCAGAAGCCGTCTGCCTTCGATCCAAAGCGCGCCTCAAGCTGATCGAGAAACGAATCCGCAGGAAGCAATCCATCGTGACCGATCAGCGGAATGATCTGGTTTGCCGCGACGAGAAAAGCGACCAGATAGACGAGGCCCAAAGAGCGAAGGATGACGAAGCGCGTGAGCCTGTAGTTCTCCCCTTCCTTCCCCAGCCTGAGAAGCCAGCGGGCGGCAGTCATGAACACGGCCGGGCGCGCGGGCCGCTGTTCGTCCGTGGCGGCTGGACTCAAGGGTTCTGAAAGGGTTTCTGCCATGATGATTTTTGGACCGCCCATGATGTCGGCGGTCCTAGTTCGATACCGCCGCGATCATGCAGCGGCGGAAGATTTTGAGCCGGGCACCCGCGCGCGCAAGTGTCTTGCACCCACGACTATCGATGGCACCGGGTTCGCCGACCGTGCCATTTTCCCTGGGCTTCCAAAGCCACCGGACCTGAGGTCACGCGGTCTCTTGATGAGAAGGAGGTCACTTCGCCTCGTTCGCCCGGCCCTTCTTCATCTTCTTCTTTTCCTTCTTCGCATCGCCGCCCGTGCCTTCCTCCGCGCCACCGCCGCCGCCGATGTCCTTGTGGTTCGTGGCAGGCAGGCTTTTTGCCAGTTCGGCCTTGGTGCCGGCATACTGCGGATCCGCGGCGAGGTTCTTCCATTCCTCAGGATCAGACGCCTCATTATAGAGCTCCTCGTCACCATTGGCGTAGCGGATGTAGCGCCAGCCTTCATTGCGCACCGCGTGGTTGTTGAACTGATAGGTCGTCATGCCGATCTGGTCCCACGGGGCCGTCGGATTCTGGAGGAGCGCCTTGATGCTCTTCCCTTCGACATGCGCCGGAGTCGGAATCCCGCACAAGTCCATGAGGGTCGGGTAGATGGTCATGAAGTCCACCGTGCGTTCACAGATCGTCCCGGGCGTGGTCATGCCGGGCACGACCCAGAGCAGCGGCGCGCGCGTGGCATTCTCCCACAGCGCAAATTTCCGCCAGTGATCCTTCTCCCCGAGATGCCAGCCATGATCACACCAGAAGACGATGATCGTGTTGTCCTTTGCCGGGGACTTGTCGTACGCGTCCAGGAGGCGGCCGATGTTCATGTCCGTGTAGGCGATGGCGGCGAGGTAGCCTTGGATTGCTTCCTTCCACCTGCCCGCATCGACGATGCTTTTGTGATCGCCCTCTGGCCGCGCCATTTTCACTCCGGCTGGCGGCACGTCGGCCAGATCATCTTTCTGATAAGGCGGAAGCTCGATCTTGTCGGCGGGGAACATGTCGTACCATTTCTGCGGCACGTTCCAAGGCATGTGCGGCTTGTGCAGGCCGACCGCGAGGAAGAAAGGCTTGTCTTGTTTCTTGCCGAGCTGCTCGATGCCGTAATCGGTGATCTTGTAGTCGGGCAGGTCGGAGTCGGCGCAATCGAGCGGCGCGAACTTGATGCCGCCGACGCCGTCGTTCTTGGCGTTCTTCGCCAGTGCCTTCTCGGCCTTGCCACCGCCTTCGTTTTTCAGGTAGTCATCCCACTCGCTGGGCCGCTCGTAGGAGCCGTGGTAGATCTTGCCCGCACCGAAGACGGAGTAGCCGGCCTTGCGGAACTGCGTGGTGAGCGGCTTGTGCTCGGAGACGACGGTGCGCCAGTCGTTGTTGTTGTTGTAGATGCCGGTCGTGGACGGCCTCATGCCGGTCATCAGCGCCGCGCGCGAGGGATTGCACACGGGCGCCGCGCAATAGCTGCGCGTGAAGGCCATGCCCATTTTCGCCAGTCTGTCGATGTTCGGCGTCTTGCTCTGGCCATTGTGATGGAGATAGCCTACCCAGTCACGCAGATCATCGATGGCGATGAAGAGGACGTTTGGCTTCCCCGCGTCGGCGGCAGAACCGGATGCGAGGCAAAAGAAGAGCGCGGCAAGGAGGACGTGCGGTGTTTTCATGCGCGTGAGAACGACGCGGTGTGCTCAGGATTGCAGAGAATCGCGCGCGGCTGGGAGCCCTGGCCCTCTGCCAGTGAACGCGCCTCGTGATGTGCCGGAGAAATCTCCTCGTCGAAGTCCGGAATTCAAAACGGACGAGCTACTCGCCAGCCTTCTTCGCCTCGTCCGGAATCACGTTCACGGTGACGGCGCGGCTGGCACTCAGGTAGGTTTTTGCGAGGGCTTCGAGGTCTTTCCTTCCGATGTCGCTGAAATCCTGCAGCAGACTGCGCGACCACTCGATGCGCTCCGGATGCTCCTGGCTGTTGCGAAGGACGTTCTGGCCCCAGTAGCGATTGTCGCGCCGCATCTGGGTGAGCTGCTCGAGCTGGGGTTTCTTCGCGCGCTCAAACTCGTCGTCCGTGATGGGCTTCGTGGCGAGTTCATCGGCGATCTTGATGACGAGCTGCCCGATGCTCGCCGCCTGCCCAGGCTGGCATTCGATCATGGCAGTCATGTAGCCGTAGCCTTTGAAGGTGTCATTCGCCACGTGGTAGCACGCGGGGCTGTAGGTCTCGCCGAGTTCCTCACGCACCTTGATGCGCAGGCGGTCATCCAGCACGGCGCCGAGCAGAATGAGACGCCGCGTGCGCTTGATGTCGCTCATGTCATCCGTCGGCCAGTAGATGGTGGCGATGGCCTTCGGGATCTCCGTGGTGAAATGGAAATCTTTTTTCTTCTCCGCCGGGAATGCGACGGAACGCGCCTCGGCGTAGGCGGGCTTCGTGGCGGAGCGCTTCGGGAGCGCGCCGAATGTCCTGGCGACGGACGCGATGGTTTTCTCCACGTCAATGTCACCCACCACGCTGACCTCCATGAAATCCTCCGTGAGCGCGGGCGTGAGCCATGCCTTCAAATCGTCGGTCGTGATGCTCTCGAGGTCGTTCCGGTCCGGAAAACCAAATCTAGGATCGCCCGAGTGGATGAACTCGGAAACCTTGTCGGTCATGACGCCTTCCGCGGTGTGCTCGATGCTGGTGTACATGGCCTCGATGTTTTTGCGGAACTGCCGCTCAGCCTCCGGCCGGTACCCTGGCGCGGTGAAATAGGCGGCGAGAAGCTGGAGTTGCACATCGAGATCCGCCGGCGTCGTCCTGCCGGCCATGAGGAAAGCCTCGTCGCCCACCGCAAACTCCGCGCCCACGGACTTGCTGGCAAAAAGGCGGCGGATGTCGTCCACGCTGTGCTTCACGAGCCCGCCCGCCTGGAAGTTTGACTGCGCGAAGGGGATGAGTCCGGCCTTGTCCTTCGGCGCCGCGAGCTTCCCGCCGCCGAAGTTCACGAGAACGCTGATCGAGTTCTTCTGGAAGGGCGTGCTCTTCAAGTTCACGCGCAAGTTGTTCTCAAACGTGATCTGCGTGATCTGGAGATCCTTCACCTCATCCCGCTTGGCTACTTTCCCGGCCGGTCCAAAGTCGCTGTACGCGAACTTGAGATCCCCCTCGTTCTTTGGCGCGGCCACGGGCTTTGCATTGCTCTCTTTGTAGGCCGCAAGGATCTGCGGGCCCGCGTCGCCGGTGAGCTGAAGGTTTCCGCCGACAAAAATGCAGATGTCCTTGGAGTTCCAGCTTTTCCGAAAAGCCTCGAGGCACTCTTCCTTCTTCAGCGCGGCGAGCGCGGCCTCGACGCGTTTGAGATCATCGGCAGGGTGTGTGAAGACGCGCTTCGCGGCGAGCATGCTCACGATCTGTGTGGACAGCGCCTTGGACTGCCGGGTGCTGGCCTGCTCGGCGCGCAGCTTGCTCTGCTTCAGCAGCGAAGCCTTGGCCTCCTCGAACTCGGAGGCAGTGAAACCGTGCTCCAGCCCGCGGCGCAATTCCTGCTCAATCAAAGTCAGCGCGGCCTTCCAGTTCTCCGGCTTGCACTGCGTCTGCACGCCCACGATCTCCACGAAGTCGAGGTACTCATACGAGTACGATTCGCCCGTCATGATGGGAGAGTTTTCCGCCTTTGCCAGTTTGGAGAAGCGTGTGTTGATCATGAGGTCCGCCAGATCACGCACCATGAGCTCACGGCGGCGCGCGGCGGTGTCAGGCACCTGCTTCGAAGGATGCTGAAGCTCGATGGAAATGTCCGTCGCCGGGGCGTCCTTCTCGTGATGCAGCATGGCGATGAGGCCGCGGCCAGCGGTGACCTTGCCCATGTCGGGGTCGGCCGATGTGTCCCGGCGCGCCTTGGCGCTGGAGAAGCTGGCCCGTATCAATTTCTCCACGAACGATGTGTCCTTGATGTCGCCCACGACGACGACCACGGCGCGTTCAGGCGTGTAAAAAGTCTCATAGAAGTCTGCAAAGCGGGTGCGCTTCATGGACTTGATGGTGCTCTCCTGGCCGATGGGCAGCCGGCGCGAAATCAGCGCGTCCGGCATGGCGAACTTGAAGCCCTCCAGCATCGTGCGGTACTCGACCGAATCGCGGCTCAGCTTCTCGCTCAGGATGATGCCACGCTCCTTGTCGATCTCCTTGTCCTGGAGCAGCATGCCGTCGAGATAATCGCGGAAAAGCTTGATGGCATCGGAGAAAAACTTTTCCTCCACCTTTGGGATCTCGAGCTGGTAGACGGTCTCGCGGAAGGATGTGTGCGCGTTTGTGTCGCCTCCGAACGACATGCCGAGATGCTGGAAGTATTCGACCATGTCCTCAGATTCCGGGTAGCCCTTCGTGCCGTTGAAGGCCATGTGCTCGAGGAAATGGGCCATGCCCTGCTGGTCGTCAGCCTCCATGAG
>JANOBO010000291.1:0-13077 GCA_031411695.1 Verrucomicrobiaceae bacterium | reverse complement strand
CCCGCGACGTCCAGCCAATGCCGGCCCCAGCGCTCCCCGTAGGCTGGGGATGCGAGCAGGCGGTCGATGAGAGACGCCGAGATGGGGAGACTGGGAGACGATGAGATCGAGGATTTCTCCGTTTCTCCAAGTCTCCGCGTCCCAGCCTCGGTCGCGCATTGCGTTTCAAATGCCTCCACCTCTTCCGGTGTCGGCGGCAGACCGGTGAGATCAAACGTCGCGCGACGGATGTATGTGGCGGGAGATGCCTCGTCGGAAAACGTCAGGCCGTTCTGCACCAGCTTCTCACCGATGAAAGCGTCGATGGCGTTTGCGGTTCCCGGTTTCGGGTTCCCGGTTCCCGGTTGCACCGGAGCGGGACCTCCAGCTTCCTTGTTCGTTTGCGAAACAGGAACCAGGACCTGCGAACCCGGAACACTCATTCTCTTGATCGGCTGAAAGGCCCACCACGCGCGCTCCTCATCGGTGAAGGCAAACTCAGGGCCCAGTGTCTCCGGCTCCACGCGAGCCGTCTTCGCACCCGCCGCGATCCATTGCTCGATCATCGCGATTTGCGAGTCCTTCAGGCGTGCTTTCCCCTTCGGCATCTCACCTTTCTTGATCCGGTCCAGCAGCCGGCTCGCCCCCGCGTCTCCCGGCACGATGGCCGCGCCGTGCTCCCCACCTTTCAAGATGAACCGCGCTAGGCGCACATCCAGCCCGCCCTTTGTCTCACCGTCCTCACCGTGACAATGAAAACAGTTCGTCTTCAGAATCGGCCGGATGTCCTTCTCAAAGGTCGGCACAGCACCGCCAGCGGATGCTGCCAGAAACACCAACCCAACGGCCGACACGATGAACGAATGAAAACGCATGATGATAATCGCAGTCAAACCAACGCCGCCCGCGAGGAAAATATAACCGTCAAAACCGCCCGCGCCCGGAGGGTGGGCCTCCGGCCCGTCAACAGCCTGGAAGGCCATCCTCCATCGGGCAGCCGCGGCCGCATCACCTGCGGCGGGCATCACTCTCAGCGCTGGCACTTCGGACAGAAAAAAGTGGACCGCTGCCCGAGCACGATGCGCTTCACGACTCCTGTGCAGCGCACGCATGGCGCGCCCTCGCGGTCATAGACGCGAAGGCTTTGCGCGAAGTAGCCGGGCTCACCTTTCTCATTGAGGAAATCGCGCAGCGTGGTGCCGCCCGCCTCGATGGAGTCGAACAGCACGCGCTTGATCGCATCCACCAGTCTCGCGTACTTAGCCCGCGTGACTTTGCCTGCGGCTTGGGTCGGCCGGATGCCGGCTATGAAGAGCGCCTCGCTGGCATAGATGTTGCCGACGCCGACGACGATCTTTGAGTTCATGATGAACACCTTCACCGCGACGCTCTTGCCGCGCGCCTCGGCAAACAGATGCGCTGCATCGAACGAATCGAGGAGCGGCTCGGGACCCAGGTCCGCCAGCAGCGGATGCTTCTCGGGATCCTCCACCAGCAGCAGGCAACCGAACCGACGCGGATCATGAAAGCGCAATTGCTTTCCCGAGCCCAGCAGGATGGCGACGTGATCATGCTTCCGCCATGCCGTGTCGGGATCGACGATGCGCAGGCTGCCGGACATGCCGAGGTGCAGCAACAGCGTGCCGCCGCGCGTGGAGAAGAGCAGATACTTCGCGCGCCGACATGCGGAGTCGATCTTCAGCCCCACGAGATCGTGAACTGCATCCGGCACCGGCCAGCGCAGTCGTTTGTCACGCACGGTGATCTCCACGATCTTGCGCCCGACCAAATGAGGCGCGACACCGCGCAGGGTTGTCTCCACTTCAGGCAGCTCCGGCATGACGGACGTATGGCGCGGAGGCAGTAAGGCTCAAGGGTGGAGTGACGACGACGGATGAACACGACGTGACACGAATGATCGCCAAATTGTTTGCGCAAGCGTACGGTTTTCCACCGGTTCTCTTGGGGTGCCACCAGCAGATTTGCAAAGATCATCCGGCTCGACAACTCGTGGCGCAGCCGGTATTCTCGCGACCATGAAGCGTTGCCTTTCTGTATTCTCAGCCCTGTGCTTGGTCGCCCTCGCCCTATCTCTCGCGCCCTCGGCACACGGTCAGGTCGTGGTGTACTCGGTGGACTTCAAGCACGAGGACGGCTTCAACCTTGAGTTCTTTGACGGCGGCTACTTTGTAGCGCCGGCATTGGGTGGGACGGGCACATTCATCCTGACGGCACGCGAGAACGGGACGAAAACACTGACCAGCTCGGCGGGCACCGGTAATTTTTTCCACGGGCTGGATGAGGATGAGAAGCGTCGCTCGGTGGTGAGCGCGACCGGCGGGGACGGGACGACATCGGTCGCCAGCTATGTGGCCTTTGGCGATGTGAACGGCACGGTGGAGATCGTGACCTCGGACGCCACTTACAAGATCAAGGTGGCGAAGAAGCTGAAGGGCACGGCCATCGCCGCGAGCAGCGCGGAGAACACGACAAGCTCATCGTCCACCACCACCGACACCACGACGGGTACCAGCACCGGCACGACGACCACGACGACGACAACGACTGATGCGACCACGAGCACAGGCACCGGCACGACGACCAACGCGGCAATGTCCTCGGCCACCGTATCGGATGGCACCATTGGATTTGCGAATGTGTCCTCGATGACGCTGAACTTCGACGAGGGCCACACGAAGGCGGCAAACAAACTGGATCAGACGAAGGAGCAGGCAGCGGCATCCCTGGTGCTGGAGCTTCAGCAAAAGGGCTATGTGGACTCCTCCGCCTCGACGACCGGGGGCACCACGGGGACCACGACTGGCACCGGCACCACGACAGGCACCACGACCTCGGCTGTGCCGGAAATCGCAGTCGGCCAAGGATTCGACATCGCCGATGGCGGCAGCCAGGATTTTGGAGCGGTCACGGTCGGATTGTCCCAAGATCTGGTCTTCACCATCACGAACACAGGCGGCGCGGATCTCACCGGCCTGACGACGACCCTTGATGGTGCCAACGCGAGTGAATTTCAGGTCACCACGAATCCCACAGCGCCGGTGACGGGGCCGACTGGCCAAACCACCTTCACCGTGCGGTTCTCACCGCTCGCGGCCGGCGCACGAAGTGCCGCGCTGCATATCTCGAACAATGATTCGAATGAGAACCCGTTCGACATCACGTTGACGGGCACGGGAAGCTAGCCCGCTTTCTCATACCCCTGGAGAAAGCGCGTCAAACTTGGTTTCGCCTTGTCATCTCCCAAGTGCTCAGTCCTCAGTCGTCACCGCACTCTCGTGTTTCTGACATTGAGCACTTTGCACTGAGCACGTTCATCCTCTGACCGCGCGGTCACGCGGATCAGTTCCCTTTGAACACAGGCCTGTGGCTCTCGATCTGCGCCTTGAAATCGCCGAGGCTGTTCCAGTGTGCGTGATCATTGAGATCCACCTCCGCCAGGGCGATGGAGCCGAAGTCCTCCGCCTTCGCGATCACGTCGCCGTAGTGATCAAAGACGCCTGAGATCATCCAGTCGGTCTGCCGCCAGTCCGTGTAGGTGCTGCTGACGACATAGACATGATTCTCGCACGAGCGTGCTTTGGCGAGAAGAGGATTGCACCCCCAGACTGGCCACGCGATGACCTCCGCGCCGTTCAGCGTGAGCTGGCGCGCGACCTCGGGAAAAAAGCCGTCGTAGCAGATCATCATGCCGACCTTCCCAAAGCGTGTGTCGAACACGGGATACTCGTGGCCTGGCGTCACGCCCGCCGTGATCTCGCTCCGGGGCAGGCACACCTTTCGGTACTTGCCGATCATGCCGCCGTCGGGGCCGATGAGGGCGGAAGTGTTGTAGATCGTCTTGCCGTCCCGCTCGACGAGGCCGGCCACGATGTAGAGGTCGTGCTGTTTGGCCAGCGTGCCGAAGTATCGCGTCGAAGGCCCAGGCACGGGCTCGGCGCACTGCTGCATCTCCTTGCCGGTGCCGTAAAAGGTCAGCGTCTCCGGCAGCACCACGAGGTCAGCTTTCTTCGCCGCAGCTTCGGCGATCAGCGGCGCGAAGAGCTTCGGTTTCTCGAGAGGCTCCTTGCCCTCCTTCGGCAGGAAATGGACCGTGGCCAGCCGGGCCTTGCGCGGGGCAGGGGCCGGCGTCTCTGAAAGTGACACCTCACTCCACTCGACGCGTGCATTGCCCGCCCACTGGAAGAAAAGCTCCACTTTCGCCTGTTGCGCACCTGCCGGGGCGCGCAGCACATCTTCCACGCGGCCCCATTCTCCCGCGGTCCCACCGAGGTCGCGCGGATACTCCGGCTCGGCGCGCGGCACCACTCCCTTGTTGTAGCCGGACTTCGCCGGCTGCTCCCATGTGACCCACCCGCCCTTGGCATCCTGCCAGATCACGCGCGCATACACACTGCGGCGCGGCACTGCGACATCGCGGTAGTTCCGCCACGCCGCGAACTTGTAGTGCGCACCGCCCTTCACGGGGAAGGTCTTCTGCCAGCAGCCCATCCACTGCTCTCCGGCCTGGGACTCCATGACCAGCGCGCCTTTTCCATCGTGGCCGCCTTGCGCGTTGAAGACGGCCTGCGGCTGTGCCTCATCCCGCGGCGACCATACCGTCCAGCCATCGGGAGCGTCAGTTCCGGCGTGCAGCGATCCGGCGGCGAAAAGGCAAATGAGAAACGGTTTCATGAGACGAAGTACGGCCGCACGGCAGGCTTGTTGCAGAGCGCCCTCGCCTCACACCAGCTCCACAGGCCACGCCAGCCTTAGGCGAAGATGCCTGCGCACGCCCTGGCGTCGGTGACGAGGAGAAGCCGGTGATTCGGGCGCTGGATGGCGCGCACCCTCGTCTCCAGCTCCGCAATTGGCACCGTCCCCGGCAGATAACAAGAGGCCCAGGACAGGCCTTCAATGAGGATGACATCCACCACGCACAGCCATGCGCCATCGGCATCAAGCAGGGGATTGACGCTAGCCCCTCGCGTCGATACGCGCCCCGCGCGCCCTACTTCGCTTTGGGCAGAAAAATCTTCCGGTCGAGATTGCGCCCGAGATCCTCCTCCGTGCACGCGGTGCGCACACCGCCATCGGGCACCTTCACCCCGGCCGCCCAGAGGACGCCGTGCACCACCAGCTTCCGCTGCCCTTCCACGTCCCAGTTCTTGTGCAGATCACAACCGGTGAAGCCAAAGCTGCGGCCTCCGGCAGCGCGTTCAAACGCCCACGCCACCGTTTCCGCGCGGCCCATGTGCGCCTTTGCATCTGGGGTGGACCGTGATTTATCCGGCATCGTCGCGGCCAACAGCGGCGTCACGCCAGCAGTCGCAAAGCGCAGGTTGTACAGCCATCCATCCTTGGCCAGGGCAAAGGGCTGCATGGCTTCTGTCACCGCATGCACGGGGATGCTATCGAAGCTCACATCCCAATGGCCGCGGCAGCCGATGTCTTTTTGAAACACCGCGCCAAACCATTGCTGGAACTCCATCGCCTGCGCCTGGGGGCAGTCCACGCCTTGATGCAGCACGACGAGTCCCGCGCCTGCGGCGGCCAGACTCCTCATGCGCTCCCAGCGCGCGGGCTCCAGGAAGGCCATCTTCTCCGCGCCATCCATGAAGGACACCACGCACTTCGCGCCGTCAAAGATCGCTTCATCCTTCGGCCACCCATCCGCCACGAGCACCGGCCATACACCCGGCACCGTGCGCAGCCAGTCCATCATCAGCGCGCAACCCGCAAAGTACTCGTGCTGCCCCGGTTTGTTGCTCGGGCTGCCAGCCAGCAGGATGATCTTTGCGTGGCTCGTGTCCGGTGCATCCGCCTCCAGCGGGATCTTGCGCTGGTCCTGCGTGAGTTCCGCGCGGAGCGTCGGCGAGAGGAGAAGGGCGAGGACGAAAGCGCGGAGAATGTGGCAGCAGGACATGGTGCTACAGAACGACCGCGCGCCGCATTTCTCACACCCGGATCGGATGGAGAGCGGCGTGGTCATGCGCGGTGCACGAAGCCCGAGCCGCAAGTTCCAGGTTGCCGTCCCGACCCCGACGGTTACCATCGCCCATGGCAGTCTGCTTGAGCTTTGATGACATCCTCCGCATGGGCACGCCGCAGCTTGAACGGTTGCAGCAGGTTGGCGACTCCTTCGCCGATGTGGACAGCCCCGGAGCCTGCGAAGCCTTCACCAAGCAGGTGCGCTTGCTGGAGGGGTTCATCACCCACACCTACTCCGTGGCCGTTTCCGTCAGCAAACGCGCGGACGAATTGAGCGAGGTGGCCGATGTCTGGGAGCACATGGCTGCGTTTTGCACCCGTGCGTTGCGCACACTCACGGGGCTGAAGGACAAATTCCCCAATGGCGGCACGCCTGCCTTGTTCGACCTGACGCTCGACTACAAGCTGGCCTGCGAGAAACGCTACCGCAGTGTGATGCAGGAGATCGAATGCCAGAACCAGACTCTGCCGACGGGCTTGTTTCCCGCGACGATATAAAGGATCTCGCGGTCTTGTTCGACCGGTGTGAGTTCGCGCTCGATCCGCTTTCGGAGGATTGCCGGCTCGCGGAAATGGAGTTTGAGGATCGACTGCACGTTCTCTTTTGCGAGAAGGTGCATCCCCGTTTCTCCGGCGTGGAATTCATCGTCTTCCGCTCGAAGGCGAAGTCGCTATGCCGTGTGTTCCTGAAGAAGAACCGCCCAATGCATTGAATCACACGTCACCACACCGCCTTCAACCCCTCATCATCGAGGTCGAGGCGGTACATGAGCTGGTTGTAGTCGTAGCGGGCGGGGGCGAGGGGATTGCCGGAGAACTCGAGGGAGTAGGTGCCTTGGAAGTGGATGACGCGGCCGCCGTCTCCATCGAGAAAGGGGTGATGCACGGGATTGTAAAAGGAGTATCGCGGATGGGTGGCGATCTTGATGCCCTTCCGCCACGGGCCGTCCGGCTTGGGGGACTCGGCGTACCAGACCTCGCCGAGGTGTGAGGGCGCCTCCTTGTTTCCATACTGAAGGCCGATGAACACCCAACGCTGCCGCCATGCATTCCACTGGATGCTGCCGCCGTGGAAGGCGACCGCCTTGTCCGTGGCGATGTCCTTCAGGTGATAGCGCGCCTGGGCGGGCTTCATCTTGCCGGTGAGCAGGAGCTTCAATTCATCCCCCTGCGTGGTGGGCGGTTGGCCTTTCTGCCAGCGCCAGTCGTCTGTGGCCTCGTCGAATATGAGGGCTTCGTAGCTGGCGGGTGAGGTGATGTCGCGCAGCGTCGCCTTCACGCGGGTGTGGAGGAAGGGGTGGGCGAAGTAAAACCAATCGCTGCTGGCTCCGGTGACGCGGACAGCGTTGCCGCGCGGGTGCCGCCAAGATTCGGCCTTGTCGAGATCACTGATTTTTTCAAAGACGCCGGTGGTGTCGTTAAAGCGGCACACGCCGTGGTCGAGCGGAGGGCTGAGGCCTTCGTGCCTGCCGTAGTGGGCTAGGAGTGTTTCGTTGCCGTTTTCGTCCGCGACGTTGAAGAGGCCGAAGAGCCACACGGCGCCCTTTTCGGCATGGGGCATCATGCGGCGGAGGCGGCCGGGCCTCTGCGCATCCATGAAGTAATCGAAGACGATGCCGTCCTCGGGTTTCGCGTCGAGCGGGGAGGTGGCGCAGGTGGTCTGGTAATTGCCGAGCGGGTACTGCGGATTGTTGGTGTCGCCGAAGAGCCAGAAGATTTTTCCGCGATACGGCACAGCCTGCACGGAATCTTGCCCCATGACCTCGGCCATGAGATTCGGCACGGGACACGGCAGGCCGAGCAGTGCGGAATCCCGGTAAATGCCCTGTCCGGTGGTGCGGCCGAGGCGTGTGGCGATGTTTGTGCGCCTGACTTTATAGATGACGGTCTCACCGTGGCGCGGGGTGGGGCGCACACCGGTGTAGCCGAAGCCGTCCTTCTCCATCTCGTATCCGGGGCCGCTGAGATAAAAGAATACCTCGCGGTCCATCAATCCGGGCTCGAGGAAGGCGGCCCAGCCCGCGTTATCGGTGACGCAGCGGATGTCGTTCACCGTGCGCAGCTCGATGAGGGGCACCCCGCGTCCGGTCTGCTCATCGACGATGCGGATGCCGAACGGTTTCCCCGATCGCGCGCTGAGCAGGTGCGGAAGCGCCAGCGCGCCGAGCGCCAGCAGCGTGGAGAGACGAGCGATGGGGAACATGCGCGAGATCATGGCGACGCATGACGGAGACTTCAACATCGCAGGCTTGCTTTTGTCAGCGGCTGGCGTCAACATTGCCATTCCACAACGTCTGCGTCAGCGCCGGAACTGGATTTTCTCTCCTTTGCCAGCCTCTCTCAGCGCCTGCTTTGCCGAAGTTTTTCATGCACACTCGAATGACCCCAACTCTGTCTGACTCGGCGTCTCCATGGCTCGGCGCGCTCGCCATCTGCGCGGGGATTTTTTGCCACGGCACGGAAGCCCGCGCGCAGGAGACTCCGAGGGCGGCGTTGCCGGCCACACACACCAGCAGCCTCGGCGTGAAGTTCGTGCCGGTGGCGGGCACGATGGTGATGTTTGCGCAATACGAGACGCGGGTGTCGGACTATGAGGCGTTCGTGAAGGACGCGTCCTATGCATGGTCCTACAAGCCGCATTTCAACCAAGGGCCGGACCATCCGGCCGTGGGCATCAATCTCCAGGACGCGATCGCCTTCTGCAATTGGCTCACGAACAAGGGGCGCGCGGCCGGCACGCTAAGCTCGAACCAGAGCTATCGGCTGCCCAGCAATGAGGAGTGGGACGCGGCGATCGATTTAACCCGCGCGAGAAAGTCGGACGCGACACTGGATGAGAAGGTGCAGGATGAGCGCACCTACCCGTGGGGCCTGAGGTGGCCGCCACCGCCGAACGTGGCCAACTTTGCGGCCAATGAGATCCCGGGATATAAGGACGGCTTCGACTACACGGCGCCAGTGGCGACGTATCCGCCGACTGCGGAGGGCGTTTACGACCTCGCGGGCAATGTGTGGGAGTGGGTGTGGGACCGCAAGGTGCAGGCGCTGCCGGTCGGCGGCCTTCGCGGCGGATCGTGGGCCTACTTCCGCGCCGAGTGCCTGACGTCCGCGTATCGCTACGAGGTGCCGGCGGAATTGCGCGCGCCCACCATCGGCTTCCGCTGCGTCTTCGAAGACCGCCTGCGCACCGCGACGATGATGGCCGCGGTGGAGACGAAGAAACTCGAGGCCACCAAGCAGCGCGAGGTCGATATGGCGAAGAACGCGGTGGACCCAAAGGAACTCGAGGCCATGCGCGCGAGGCTGCGTCAGGGCACCGCCGGCGTGAAGACGGACATCAAGCTGACACCTGCGGAGAAAGGCAAGGCCTTCACGAACTCGCTGGGGATGGAGTTCGCACCGCTTTCCTCCACGGAAATCCTGGCCGGCACGCATGAGGTGCGTTTGCTGGACTTCGCCACGTTCGTGAAGGCGACGGACGGGGTTTGGGAGAAAAGGCCGTCGTTCCTCACCGCGGACAGCCACGCGGTGGTCGGCGTGTCCTGGGTGCAGGCGTCGGACTTTTGTGACTGGCTCACGAAGAGAGACCGGGTGGCCGGGCTGCTGCCGCCCACCGCACGCTATCGGCTGCCGACGGACGAGGAGTGGAGCACGATGACCGGCATGCCGAAGGAGACCGGCGCGGACCCTGCGGCACGTCACCTCGGCAACAAAACGCATTTCCCCTGGGGGAACGACGCCTGGCCGCCACCACCGGCGAGCGTGAACATCGACAGCGAGAAGGCCCCGCCGTATCAGGACTCCTTTTCCTACACCGCGCCCGTCGGCTCCTACTCAGCAAACAGCGCCGGCCTCTTCGACCTCGGTGGCAATGCCGCCGAATGGTGCGCCGATCCGTGGCCGGGCTCGCCCGAGGAGCGCGTCATCCGCGGCGGCTCGTGGCTGTCGGGAGAAAAAGCTTTGCTGCTTTCCTCCGCACGTACGCACATGCTGAAGAACCTGGCGCGGAGCGATGTGGGATTCCGCTGCGTGCTCGATTTCTGAACCTAACCTCCGCCCTTCCGTCACCGCCATGATGAAGTACCCAACCCCGCCGTCCGCACCGGACACCGGTGATGCGGTCGCACCCACCACGGTGAAGCCGCGCGCCACGTGGCTGAACCTCGGCGTCATCTTTCTCCTCGTCGGCGTCGTCGCCCTCGTCTTCGGAGGCCGCACGGTTTACCGCGGCGCCACAGGCGTCTGGGGCCGCCACCTTTCCGACCAGGCGCTCGATCACATGAAGGAGGAGAAATGGGAGTCCGCCGCCCGCAAGCTCGGTGACGCCGTGCGCACATCGCCCGAAGATCCTCATGTGCTCCGCACCACCGCCGAGTTCCTGCGCAAGACGAATGGCGACCCCGAGATGGCGCGCTTCTTTCTGCAAAAGATCCACGACTCACCGCACGCCAATCCAGAAGACTCCATCCGCCTCGGCGACGTGCTCATCTTAAATGGCGACACGCCACGCGCGCGCGCCATCTACGACAGCCTGCCGACCGCCAGCAAGCAGAGCCGCGCCGGCATGGAACTGCTCGCCAAGATCTTCGAAGACGAAGGACAGAAGCAACTGGCCATGGCCACGCTGCGCCAGGCCTTGCTGGCGGATCCTTCAGACCCCGAGTGCATCCTGCACCTCGCCATGCTCGATCTCGACCAGCCTTTCAATGAGACGCGCAAGCTCGCTCAGGAGACCATCTGGAAGCTCGCCCGTGCAAACGATGATACCGCGCTCCAGGCCATCGGCTTTCTGGCCACGAGCCGGGAACTCACCGCAGGGGAGGCCGACGAGCTGCTCAAGACCGTGAAGGCGCACCCGAAGTCGGCCGACCGCCATCGCTTGATGGTGCTCTCCGCCTACATCCGCCTCTTCCCCACCCGGCGCCAGCAGGTGCTGGACGACGAGTGTGACAAGGTCAAAGGCAAAGGCATCGATGACATGGTCCACGTCCTCCGCTGGCTGGCTGAGCAAAAACAGGCCGACCGCATCTTCGGCCTCGTGCCGAAATCGCTCGTCGTGAAGTCCGCCGATGCCTTCCCGCCTTACGCCGATGCTTTGATGGCGACGGGGAAATGGACGGAGCTGAAAGCACTGATCCAGGGCAGCCCCGCCCCCGCCATCAGCCAGGCAAACGCGCACGCCTACCTTGCCGCCTGTTACAGCAAGCTTGACCCGAACTTGGTGGAGACCAAACACCAGATCGACAACGCCTACCGCGCCGCCGCAAAGTCGGGCGAGCAACAAATCACCATGCGCACCGCGCAGCTCGCCGAGAACCTCGGCCTGTGGGATCAGGCGGCCGAAGGCTATGAAACCATTGGCGCAAAAAACGCGCGCGTCCGCATAGCCATGCTCACCAAGGTTTACGAGATGGCATTGCTGACCAAGAACGGAGGCAAGATGCTCGACGTCTCCTCACGCATCTCCGCCGCACGGCCTGAGAGCTGGATGTTCCGCGCGCGGGCCGATTACCTCAGCCTCGTCCTAGGCTCAGGATTCGAGAAGGCCTGTGAAAGCGTGCTCACCATGGATCCCGCGAAATCAGCCGCCACCCGCGAGCCCGAGGCCACCTCGTACCTCGCCGTCCTCCGCGCCCTCGCTGCCTACCGCATCGGGGACAAGGCGCGCATCCAGTCCGAGCTGAATTCCATCGAACTCATCGATGCCCTCCCCCCCGGCCTGCGCGCCGTCACCGCCGGACTGCTCAAGATTGCCAACGGCGACCCCGCCCTCGCCTACCGGCTCGCCGAGGCCGTCCCCCCGTCCATCCTGCTGCAGGAAGAACTGAGGTTCTTAAATCTCGCGCTCTGACAATCAAGCGCAGGGCCTGCCGGTGGCGGGCCATTGCCTGCACTCGTGGATGGGGTCCGGAAGGTGGCTGGCACTTGGGCACGCTCGACTTTCAGGATGAGAGCGCAGAAAGTAGTCCAGTCACTCCGTGACTGGTGTCCCTCCGAACGCACAGCCTCGAAAGCTGCACCAAGTCCGCTCCGGCCACGCAATGGCTGGACTACTTTTTGGGGAGGCTTCTTTCATGCCTTTGCCACTCATTCACTTGCCCTATCAATTTGCTCTTCAGGCTTCAGGGCTGGAGGCGGGTAAGGGCTGAAGGAGGGCTCTTATGATCTGACGGCTGGCCCCATGTCAGTCGTCGTTTTTCAACCCAGAGAGACCCTCCATCAATCGACAGTGGTCATCGGTCAATCCACATGCGAGCCATGCCAGTCGAAGTTTCAGGAACTTCAGCCCACATGGGACGAATTGCAGTCCAGAATCGCCATTCCGCAGCCACATATCCCTTACCAAGGACTGCATCTCATGTGACGAAGCGTGCGACCCGCGACCTCCATTGAGCCCATTAAAACGGCAGCATCATCGGGAAGCCGGTGGAGCGCCGCCTTTTCAGATTGCACCACGATGAGGTTAAAAAAGCTTCACAAATGAATGCAAGGAGGCAAGGACCAGCGCATGAAAAACCATACTGTGTCAAGAATCGTCTCTTGCCCCCTTCCTGCGGTCTTGCCAACACCAAGTGCGGAGCGGATGATGTGAGCATGAAGTCCCTCCGCGTGGTAACTCAAAGCGCCGGCGAGAAGACATCGCGCCATCTCAATTCGAAGATTTTAATCTCCACTACAAGTTGGCTCCGATCATGAAATCCCCCATCATCCGCTTGCGCCTTGCCATTTTTGCCGCCTGGCTTCTCCTGGCTGCTGGCATCCGAGTCAGCGCCGCCGCCGACCCACAGGCGCCGGCCACGCTCATGAATGAAGTGGGCAAGGTGCTGCTCGCCGAGGATTTTTCCGCCGCAACGCTCGACCCGAAGTGGACGCAGCCAAAGGGGCAGTGGCGGGTCGTGGACGGCGCGCTGAAGGGCTTGGAGATCGAGGCGCAAAAATACGGAGCGAACACGAAGAGGCATCTCGGCTTTGGTCGCGCATCGGTGATCCGCTACCGCTTCAAAATGGCCGGGACGAAGAAGACGGGGATCAACATTGATGGAGCGAAGGGGCACATCTGCCGGGTGATCATCGAGCCGCACGGGTTCATCGTGCAGAAGAACGGTTCGT
>JANOBO010000290.1:0-4277 GCA_031411695.1 Verrucomicrobiaceae bacterium | reverse complement strand
TCAAATCGTCCCCGCATCCATCCGCAGTGCGCAGCCGCTTGATCTGCCGGATGCCCTATCCGAAGAAGAAGCGCTGGCCGCGATGCGGAGACGCATGAGCGCCAACACTGTGCTGCGCTCCTTCATCGGCATGGGCTACCACGACACCTTCACGCCGCCCGTCATCCAGCGAAACATCCTCGAGAACCCCGGCTGGTACACCGCCTACACGCCGTATCAGGCGGAGATCTCACAGGGCAGGCTCGAGGCGCTGCTCAATTTTCAGACCATGATCTGCGACCTCACGGCGCTCGATGTGGCGAATGCTTCGATGCTGGATGAAGCCACCGCCGCCGCCGAGGCCTGCGCGCTGGCGCTGGCGAACAAGCCAGGATCGAAGCTCGTCATCGTTTCTGACAAAGTACATCCGCAGGTGATGGACGTCATCATCACGCGCATGGACGCGCTCGGTGTCACCGTGTGCGGCACGGATTTGGAAAAGCTCCAACTCGAGGCCGACCAACAAAATGACCTTGCCTCCATCGTCGCCGCCTATCCCGACACACTCGGCGTCATCCGCGATTTCAGTGGTGTCGCTGCCGAGGTTCACAAAGCCGGCGCTCTCTTCATCGTGTGCGCTGATCTCCTGGCGCTCACGCTCATCAAACCGCCCGGCGAGTTCGGCGCGGACATCTGCGTCGGCAACAGCCAGCGCTTCGGCGTGCCGCTCGGTTTCGGCGGGCCGCACGCCGCGTTCATGGTGGTGAAGCATGCGTTGAAGCGTCGTCTGCCGGGGAGGCTTGTCGGCATCTCGCAGGATGCGAGTGGCCGTCCTGCATTCCGACTCTCGTTGCAAACTCGCGAACAGCACATCCGCCGCGAGAAGGCCACGAGCAACATCTGCACCGCGCAGGTGCTGCTGGCGGTGATGGCATCAATGTACGCGGTGTATCACGGGCCCGAGGGATTGAGAACCATCGCGCGCCGTGTGCAGTCTGCCGCCATTTGGCTCGCGTCCAAACTCAAGTCTGCCGGCTTCAAGATCGCCAGCGACGCCTTCTTCGACACGCTCGCCGTCGAGGTGCAAAGCGCGGACGCGATTCTGCTCGCTGGGTTGGTTCACAAGCTGAACCTCCGCCGCATCGACGACCAACACGTCGGCATCGCGCTCGACGAACGAGTCACCTCCGAGGAACTATCCGCGCTGCTCGAAGTCTTCGGCCTCGCCACGCCTCGAGTGCCGTTCGACGGCCACGCCTTGTCGGAGCCTTCTCATTCGTCATTCGCCATTCGTCATTCGTCATTCCTCCAGCATACCGTCTTCAACTCGTATCACAGCGAGACGGAAATGATGCGTTACCTGCATCGGCTCGAGAGCAAGGACATCGCGCTCAACCGCTCGATGATTCCGCTCGGCTCCTGCACGATGAAGCTGAACGCGGCCGCCGAGATGATGCCGCTCTCGTGGCCGGAGGTCGGCGGGCTGCATCCGTTTGCGCCGCGTGATCAAACGCGCGGCTATCAACTGATGTTCGCCGAGCTGGAGCAATGGCTCGCGACGTGCACCGGCTTCGCGGCGGTTTCGCTTCAGCCAAACGCGGGCTCGCAGGGCGAGTATGCGGGCCTGCTGGCCATCCACCACTACCACCGCTCGCGCGGCGACACGCAACGCGACGCATGCCTCATCCCGACCTCGGCGCATGGCACCAATCCCGCGAGCGCCGCGATGTGCGGAATGAAAGTGGTCGCAGTCGCCTGTGATGACGACGGCAACATCTCGCTCGAGAGCTTGCGCGCGAAGCTGGCGGCAAACGAGGGGCGCGTATCGTGCCTGATGGTCACCTATCCGAGCACGCACGGCGTGTTTGAAGAAACCATCGCCGAGATTTGCGCGCTCGTTCATGAGCAGGGCGGCCAGGTTTACATGGATGGCGCGAACATGAACGCGCAGGTCGGCCTCACCTCGCCGGGCGCGATCGGCGCGGATGTTTGTCACCTCAACCTGCACAAGACCTTCTGCATCCCGCACGGCGGCGGCGGTCCTGGCGTGGGCCCGATCGGCGTCGCGGAGCACTTGAAGCCCTTCCTTCCCGGCCACTTCACACTCGAAAACAAAAGCGGCGCTGTGTCCTCCGCGCCGTGGGGCAGCGCGAGCATCTGCACCATCTCGTGGATGTACGTTGCGATGATGGGCCGCCAACTGACCGATGCGACGATGTTTGCGATCTTGAACGCAAACTATGTCGCCAAACGGCTCGCGCCTTTTTTTCCCACGCTCTACAAAGGCCTCGGCGGATTCGTCGCGCACGAGTGCATCCTCGACTTTCGTCACCTCAGAAAGGTGACTGTGGAGGATGTGGCGAAGCGTCTGATGGACTTCGGCTATCACGCGCCCACGATGAGCTGGCCGGTGGGCGGCACGCTCATGATCGAGCCGACGGAGAGCGAGTCGAAAGCAGAGCTGGATCGTTTTTGCGAAGCGATGCAGGCCATCTACACGGAGATCGAGGCAGTGGAGAACGGCTCCATCAGCGCCGATGACAATCCACTCAAGCACGCTCCGCATACGGCGGAGATCGTCGTCGCCAGCGAGTGGTCACGCGCCTACTCACGCGAGACCGCAGCCTTCCCCCTGCCGTGGGTGCGCGATGGCAAGTACTGGCCGCCCGTGTCACGTATCGACAACGTCTTCGGCGACCGCCATCTGGTCTGCACCTGCCCCAGCGTCGAGGAGGCCGCCGCGTAATGCCGGCACTCCTGTCGGCATCCACAAACGAATGCGGACAGGAGTGTCCGCATGACTTATGATGAGCATCGACTGGTCCGTCTGGCAGCCCACGATCCGCGCGACGCTGATGTTCGTGGTGCGTGGTGATGAGGTGCTGCTGATCCGCAAGAAGCGCGGGTTCGGCATGGGGAAGATCAACGGGCCGGGCGGAAAGCTCGACCCGGGCGAGACGGAGCTGGAATGCGCGGTGCGTGAAACCATCGAGGAACTCGGCGTGCGCGCCGTGAGCGCGGAGAAACGCGGCGAGCTATGGTTCCAATTTGTCGATGGCATGGCCATGCATGTCGCCGTCTTCCACGCGACTGCTCACGAGGGCGATGTGATTGAAACCGACGAAGCCGCTCCGCTCTGGACGCGCATCGACGCGATCCCGTTCCACGAGATGTGGGCTGATGACGTCCATTGGCTGCACCGGATGCTCACGGGGCGCGAGAGCTTCACCGGCCGGTTTCTCTTCGAGGGTGACTCGATGCTCTCGCAAGAGATCGAGTGGCGTTGATCTTTGAGAGCCCACAGGCTTCGAAGGATGGCTGCGGAGAGCCCCCGCATCTTCGTTCATTTGTCCCGCGCGATGAGTGCGCCGAGAACGCATCCCATCACGACCCCTGCGGCCAGGATGATGATGAAGTGCAAGGGTGAGTCGGCGAGACCGCTGTGGATCTCCATGCCGAACACGCTGGCCAGCGCGGTCAACGGCAGGAAGATGGCGGCGAGCAAATTGAGCTTGTGCGCGGTGGCTGCCATCTTTTGCGCAGCGGCAGCCTGTGATTCGGCCTGTTTGGCGACTGTGAAGTTGAGGCCGAACTGCGCGTCCTGCAGAAGCAACTCAGCCGTGCGTTCGATCGCAGCGGCCTGGTCACGCAGGTTCAGCAGTTCGCGGTCCGTCGTCACCCGCTCACGAGCCTGCTGCATGGCGCGATGCATACCTCGCGAGGCGCGCACGACGGGAGCGAGATGCTCGAGGACCGCGTGATATTCCGTCGCAGTGGAAGCCTTGCGCTCAGCCTCCTCGATCTGCCCGAGCCTAGACTCATAGGCGAGCATGAACTTTTGCAGGGTCGCGAGGCCTCTGCCTCCGAGGTTCGATTGCCACTCGCCGACGGGCTCGCGCCAAAACAGCGCGGGCTTACGCCGCGTCTCGTCCGGCGCCGGCATTTCGTGCAGCACGACGAGCAGGTGTCCGTCTTCGAAAATCGAGCGTTGCGTCCCGGCCTCGCGACCTGTGCGCGCGCGGATCACCTCGGGGATGTTCCAGACCTTCGGCAGGATTTGCACGTCTGCATTCATATGTGTGGCACACTCCAGCGCAGTTCCTCGTCATGAGCGATGCAAATGTGCGGCGGTTTTTTCGTGCGAAGAGAAAAAGCCCTTGCATCACCGCCCCGCAGCCCGCACACTTTGCGGAGTTCCTGGCTCTCTCAGCCCGGTGAACTTTTGGTGCTTCGTCTGGCCCGCCAGCCAAAGTCCTGCTCCCGAAGAAAGCTCTTCTTCCCGTGTCACGGAAATGGTC
>JANOBO010000289.1:0-9360 GCA_031411695.1 Verrucomicrobiaceae bacterium | reverse complement strand
CCGCGAAATGGGGGCGGCCCCCGGACGAAATGGTATGGCCCCCGCGCGCGGCGGGGTCTCCGCTCCGCCAAAGGGTATGGACCCCGCGCCATCCATGGGACACCCCGCGCCGCACGGGGTGTCCGCTCCGCCCTCCGGTATGGACCCCGCGGCGTGCGGGATGAGCATCCGCCCGGAAGTTATCGCCGCTGAGGGGTGCGGTTGTCGCCACGCTGCCACTACCGCTCTTCCCGGACAATCCAGCCACAATCCCGCCGCGTGCAGAGCCGACGCTCCGATTTTGATTGGCCTTAATTCCCTTTCCGCACAAACTCCCGCCGCCATGCCCGACCTCACGCTCATCCTTGGTGCCATCCAGCGCGGGGAGCCTGATGCGCCTGCCGCGTTGCTCGCAGAGGTGTATGCGGAGTTGCGCGCGCTGGCCCGTGCGAAGATGGCGCGCGAGCAGACGGGTCACACGCTCCAGCCGACGGCGCTTGTCCATGAGGCGTGGCTGCGGCTGGGGGATCAGCCGTTTGAAAACCGCGCGCATTTTTTCGGCGCGGCGGCGGAGGCGATGCGGCGCATCCTCATTGATCGCGCGCGGCGGAAGCTCACGGAGAAACACGGCGCGAATGCGGAGCACATCGACGCGGACGATATCGAGATCGCCGCGCCCACGCGACAGGATGACGAGCTGCTCGCCGTCCACGAAGCGCTCGATGCTCTTGCCGAGCACGATGCGCGCAAGGCGGAACTGGTGAAGCTGCAGTACTTTGTCGGACTCTCGATTGATGAAGCCGCTGATGTGCTCGGCATCTCCGCGCCGACGGCTAAACGCGACTGGACTTACGCAAAGGCTTGGTTGTATCGCGCGATCTCGCGGGGTTGAGCGGAGTGCCGGCACACAGGCATTCATCAAGAAACTTTTTTGGATTCTGTCTGCGGACGCGCCTCACCCCAGCCCTTTCCCTTCAGTGACTCAGAGGCTGCGCAGCCCGAAGGGAGAGGGCTGGGGCGAGGGGGAATTTATCCTGGTGATGGTTTGCTTCACCGCATCGGGCCCTGCGGGCGCGTGTGCTCGCCAACGCGGCTTATGAAGACTTCCCCTCCACTGACCGCCCAGCCTCTTGATGTGAATCTGCAATACACATATTCGATGATCCGTTCCCTGCCCCGATCTCGCATGAGCTTGTTGTATGAGCACTCCCACGCCTACTCCGCAGCCCCCCACACCCCGCGAAGGGTCGAAGCCGCCTGGCTATTGGGAGCCGCCTTCCGTGGAGGACATGCAGGCGATGCTGCCGCAGTATGCGTTTGTCGCGCTGCTGGGTCGCGGTGGAATGGGCGCGGTTTACAAGGCGGTGCAGGTGTCGCTGGATCGTGACGTGGCGATCAAGGTGCTGCCGGGCGATCTGCTCGACGACGCGGATGTGAACTTCACCGAGCGCTTCAAGAACGAGGCGCGGCTGATGGCGAGGATGAACCACCCCGCCATCGTGGATGTGCATGACTTCGGCGCGACGCAGACCGGGCTGCTGTATTTCGTGATGGAGTTCATCGACGGCACCGATGTGTCGAAGATGATCATCGCGCAGGGCCGCCTGCCGCCGGAGCATGCGCTGGCGATCACGGCGCACGTCTGCGATGCGCTGCACTACGCGCACACGCACGGCGTCATTCACCGCGACATCAAGCCGGCCAACGTGCTCATCAACATGGAAGGCCAGGTGAAGGTGGCGGACTTCGGGCTGGCGACGGCGAGCGATCCAAATCTAGGCGGGCTGACGCGCACCCACATGGCGATGGGCACGCCGGACTTTGCCGCGCCCGAAGCCTGCGTCGATGGCGCGCAGATCGACGGTCGCGCAGACATCTATGCGGTGGGCGTGATGCTGTACCAAATGCTCACGGGCAACATCCCGCGCGGCATGTGGACGATGCCGAGCGTGATGGTGCAGACCGATCCACGCTTCGACGCCATCATCGCGCGCGCGATGCAGGTGCAGCCGGATGCGCGGCATCAGTCTGCCATGGAGCTGCGCCGCGATCTGGATGTGATCCTGACCGTGCCGTATGTGAAGCACGACGACAGGCACACGAGCGCGGCAATCCCGAAGCAAGAACTGGCCCTCGCGCATCAGCAGCGTCAGCAGATGGTGCCGCATCGCGGCGCGCGCAAGCCAGCCATCGTCCACGCCGGGCAACCTTCGCGCAAGCCAGGGCAGCAGGTGATCACCTATGTGCCGCAGCGAAGTTCAAATCTGGTGACGCTGGTCGTGGCCGTGCTGCTCGGTGGCGGGGCGTTGTTCTTGTTTCAAAAAATGCACAAGCCCGCTGCCGTCCCGCCTGAGGTGGCATCAAGCACGGGGCCCATCAAGGTGATCGAGTCCGCCGTGACGCCTGCAACGGAGGCCGATGGTGTGCTGACCTTTGGCGGGCATCGTTACAAGTTTCTGCCGGGGCCGTTTGAGAGAGAAGAAGACCGTGACCGCGCGACTGCGGCGCGCGGCCACTTGGTCACCATCAACAGCGCGGAGGAGCAAAAGTGGATCGAGCAAACTTTCGGCGGCCTCATTTCAATCAGCAGCGGCGTGCACTGTCGCATGGGCGGCCAATGCACGAAGGATGGAACAGCCTCCTGGAGCGGCGGTGAACCCTGGGGCTACACGAACTGGGACGCCTCGTTTCCCGACGGAACCAAAGGCGAATCGTTGGCGCTGAAACATATCGATGGCGCGCTCAAATGGCGGAACACCAACTGGAGCGGGAAACGGTGCGCGCTCATCGAGTGGAATGACACCACCACGCCGATCCCTGCAGCTGAGCTTTTCGCGCCTCTCGCCTCGGCTGTGCCCGCGCCTGCGGATGCGGTCGCTTTCGGCGGTCATCGCTACAAGCTCATCCGTCGTGTGGCGAGCTGGAGCGAAGCCAAAGACTTGGCCGCAGCGATGGGCGGACATCTCGCCACGCTCACCACGCGCGAGGAGGACGAGTGGGCGGGCAAGACTTTCGTGGACACGATCCCGGTGGAAAAACTTCTGCACATCGGCGGATTCAAAATTGCGGGAGATGCGCCTTGGCTCTGGGTCACGGGCGAGCCGTGGTCATTTGAAAATTTGAAGAAACCAGAGATGAACGCGGAGGCGCGAGGCGTCAGCTACATGAATTTCGGTTATGGGCGTCCCCGATGGGCCGCGAACTGGGGATGGACAAGTAGGATTCATATTGCCTCCGGAGAATTGCAGAGCCAGCCGCGCATCGAGGGTTTTCTCGTCGAGTGGGACAGTGACCGCACGGCCAACTCTGTGTTGGCGGCCAGCAACGTGCCCACCACCAGCAGCCCGCCGACCGACGCGCTGCTGTTTGGCGGTCATCGCTATCTGATGGTGCCTGACAAGGCGCTCTCGTGGACGCAGGCGAAAGCAGCGGCGGAGATGAAGGGTGGACACCTCGCCACGATCACGAGCAAGGAGGAGAACGAATGGATCTCGAGCACGATGATCGCCGGACTCGAGGGCGGATTGGGCCTCTGGATCGGCGGCACGAGCGAGGGCACTCGCGGCACCTGGCGCTGGATCACGGGTGAGCCCTTCACCTTCGCCTCATGGAACGCGGGTGAACCTACCAACAGCGACCAGGAGCCAGCGCTCTTTTTTTCAAACTCCGAGACTGCAGGACCGGGATGGGGCGACATCAGGAATGACGGCACTGGCAAGAAGGATCGTCGCGGCGGGTACCTCATCGAATGGGATCAGGACGTGATCGCCGCGCCTGCAGATGGCGGCTCCAGACCGATGTCCGCCGCGACGGCCCAGCTCGTGCAGGCTTCCGTCAGCAAACCTGATGACACTCAAATGGCCATGAAGTTGGCCGCTTTGCAGGCATGGCATCGCAACGACCCCGATCTCGCGTCCACCCGTGAGCGGATGCTCAGACGGGCGGCCGGCACGACCAATGTTGAGATTGCCGAGCGCGTCGCCAAGCTCGCATGCATCAGCCCGATGGCCGACGCATCCCAGCAGGCCGCCGCTCTCGCGCTTGCCCGGAAAGCCGTGGCACTCGGAAAAGGCACTCGCACCGCGCCCTGGCAGCAACTGGCTCTCGGAATGGCCGAATACCGCAGCGGCCGATTTCCCGCCGCCGATGAAGCGCTGGCGGTCGCCATCAAAGAGTCTCCCATCGCCGGCTCGGGCGGTCCGGCATACATCGTAGGCACCGCCGGATTTTTCCAGACGATGAGCCTCTTCCATCAAGGCAAGACAGCCGAGGCCCGCGCTCTCTTCACCACCACCGAGGCGAAGATGACGCCCATCCCCGCAGATGACCAGAACCCCTTGGTGACGGATGGAACCAGTCACGACCAGCTCATCATCTGGCTCGCATGCAAAGAGGCGAAAGCCGTGCTCGCGGAGCCATTGCGCCTCGCGCAGATCAAGGCGCAGTTCGCTGAAGCATTCGAGCGTGACGTGACCGATGGCCCTGCGGCCAAAGCCATCGCCGATCTCGACAGCAAATACCTCGCCGCCATCGACCGCGCTCTCGCTGATGCGACGAAGGGCGGCAGGCTCGACGATGTGACCGCGCTGCAAGCTGAGAAGCAACGCCTCACCGAGCACGCGGCGCTGCCCGCCGCCGATCCAGAGAACATCGTCGCCAGCCTCGGAAATCTCCGCGCCACTTACCGCAAGACGCTGGTCCCGTTGATCACGCAACGAGACGCTGACACCGACTCCGTCTATGCGCGCTACGCCGGAGCGCTCGCCGCTTTTGAAACGGAACTCACGCAAAAAGGCGATATCGCTGACGCGCAGCGCGTGAGGGCAAAGCGCGACGAGATCGCCCTGCTGCGCAATCCCGGGAAGAGCGCCGTCATCGCTGCATCACCGCCACCTCCATCGGTTCCGCTCACGCCTGGCACCACGGGCCAGTCAACGCCCACCGCGATCTCCGATGCGATGCTGAAGGAGACACCCCCGCCTCCCTTCACGCCGGAGGAAGCCATCCACTGGGCGCTCTCGCTCAATGGCAGCGCCACCATCTCGAAAGGCAGGGAGGAATCCCAAGTGCTCGGCGCCGCCACGATGCCGAAGGGGAAATACACACTCGTCGGGCTCAAGCTTGGCGAGCGGCAACCGCTGCATGTGGTCAGCCTCGCAGGCCTTGCCAACCTCTCCGAGCTGCGCGAGCTCGTGCTCAATTTCAACCAAGTCACCGACGCCGGCCTCGCTTTCCTGCCGCCGCTTCCGAAGCTCACCACCCTCGGCCTGCATGAATGCGATCTCACCGACGCCAGCTTCGCGCATCTCTCCAGGCAGCCCGCGCTCACGCAGCTTGATGTCGGCAATAACAAGATCAACGGCAGCGGGCTCGGCAAGTTCGATGGCGCGGCGAGGTTAAAGACGCTCAGCACCGGCTCCTCCAACCTCACCGATGATGGCCTCCTCGGCATCATCCGCTGCACCTCGCTCACCACGCTCGATCTTTCCGGCAGCGGCACGGCGAAGATCACCAGCCTCGCGCCGCTATCCGGCGTCGCCAGCCTCCGCGCCCTGCGTCTGGTGAGGAACACCACCGACTCGCTCGTTCTCTCGCTCGCCAGCGTCACGCAGCTCACCGCGCTCGACGTGTCCAGCTCCCCCATCAGCGACTTCGCGCTCGACCGCATCAGCGCCATGACATCGCTGCGCGAACTCAACTTTTACGATTGCAAGAACCTCACCGACTCCGGCTTCCTCAAGCTCCTGCCGCTGGGCAAAAGCGTCACCAGGCTCATCGCCACGCAGACGCGCCTGAGCGATGGTGCCTTCAAGGCCCTGTGCGGAAAACTCACCGAGATCACCGACCTGAACATCTCCCGCTCCGGCGTGTCACCCGCCGGACTCGCGGCGCTGTCGAACCTCAAAAAGCTCGGCGCGTTTTGCGTCCACGCGCAGCTCTGCACCGACGAAGGACTCAGACACCTCGGCCGCGTCACCAGCAGCGCCAATTTGAAAACCTTCGGCATCGAAGGCCTCGAATCGCTCGACAAGAAACGCCTGGATGCCGTGCGGCGCTCGCTGCCGAGATGGTCGTTTTGAGAATGGCAAGTGAGCAGGTCGTCGTCGTTCGTGCAGAAAAATGATCGTGGTGAGCCATTTCGCATTTCGACAGTGGTGACTCGCCGCCCGTTGGCGGATGAATCTCTGACGACACGATGGAGCATGATCATGGCTGCGTGGCCTAACACGGTGACGGGTGGCACGAGCATCACCAAAGAGCTGCAGGAGATGCATGAAGGGAGGAAAAAAAGGCGTCCCAATCGCCACTGCCACCAGCTTCATCAGCGACTTCGCACCCGACCTCATCAGCGCCGTGACATCGCTGCATGATTGCAATATTTTCGATTGCAAGAACCTCACCGCCTTCGGCCACCTGAAGCTCCAGCCGCTTCCGAGCGGCATTGTCGCTCAAAAACGCGCGGCACCCCTGCCCTCATCATCTTTTCTCATCTCGCCACAGCCGCGCCGCATACGCGCCATCACTCCGCGCATCCGGAGGAAAGAGGAAGCGCTCCTCCGCGAGCACGGGAAGCCCCGGGCCGTTGACAGCCTGGAATGCCATCCCCTGGCGGGACGGGCTCCGTGATTCTGGGCGTATGATGACGGAGTCGATGACTTCGCGGTTTTCGGCGGGGTCGATGCTGCAGGTGCTGTATACGAGCGTGCCGCCGGGTTTGAGAAAGCCCAGGGCGTTTTGCAGCAGGCGCACCTGGAGCGCGGCGGACTGCGCGATGTCATCCTCGCCAAGACGCCAGCGGACATCGACACGGCGGCGCATGACGCCGGTGTTGGAGCAAGGGACATCGAGGAGGATGCGGTCAAAGAGGAGCGAACCCCACGGCGGCGGGTGATCGGAAGCGAGGTCGTACAGGACGATCTCGGCGTTCGTGACGCGGAGCGCGGACAAGTTTTCCCGCAGACGTGTGAGGCGCGGCGCGGCCGCGTCGGCGGCGATGATGCGGCCCTCGTTTTGCATCAGCGCGGCGAGCAGCGCGGTCTTCCCGCCGGGCGCGGCGCAGGCATCGAGGACGACCTCACCCGGCTGCGGCGCGAGCATGAGCGGGGCGATGGCGGTGGCGGGATCCTGCGCGTAGCACAGGCCCGCAGCGAGTGCCGCGCGCGGCAGCGAGTCGCAGCGATAAAATCCGCCGCCAACCGGCGCAAGGCCAGGCGCGGTCGTGATCCAGTCGGCTGCGCCGGGATGAAGCGGATTCAGCCGCACGAATGTCTCCGCGCCGTTCTGGTTCCATGTGCAAAAGGCCGCGGCGCGCGCGGCGCCAAACACATCGCACCAGCGACGCACGAGGAAGGAGGGATGCGAAGTGCGCACATGCAGCGGCAGCGATGCGACCGCGGTGACGAGCGCATCCCGTTCGCGATCCGCACGCCGGAGGATGGCGTTGACGAGCGCGCGGGCCTTGCCGGCGATCTCGACGGTCTCATTCACGGCGGCGTGCGGCGGCATCTCAAGCAACAGCAATTGCGCGAGTCCGATGCGCAGCACCCAGCGCGTGCGGTGATCGAGATGCGGGTTCGGGCAAAGCGCGGTGATCCAATGATCGAGCAGGCTGAGGTTCCGGATCACGCCGAGCACGATGTGGTGCAGCAGTCCGGCGTCGGGAGGCGGGAGATGCTCGCGCCGACACGCCGCGTCCAAAAGCTCAAGCGCGAAGTGCCTCTGCTGCGACCACGCCGTGAGGACGCCGAGTGCCACGTCGCGAACGGAGGCGGGGCGGGCGCGGAGGTGAGGGCGTGGAGGCACGGGAGGGGGCGAATGAGGAATGACGAATGAACGAATGCGGAATGACGAATGATGGGTCGTCGAGTGCGGAGGCGGACGCGATCCTTTGTGGGGTTGCTCGTTTTGGAGGACGATGGGGCGGCGTGGACGTCGTGGAGTTTTCGTGTGGGCGATGTGTAGCGAGGCGGGACGCGCTCGCCTCCGCGTTATTCGTCATTCGTCACCCGCTGTTCCCGAACGGCTAGCTGACGCGCTCGGGAACGACGCCTCGGCCGATGCCGCGGTACTGGAAGCCGAAGCTGGCGGCGGCCACGGGGTCAAAGATGTTCCGTCCGTCGAAGATCATAGGCGTGCGCATTTTCTCGCGCAGTTCGGCGAGGTCGATGGCGGAGAACTCGGGCCACTCGGTGGCGATGATGAGGGCCTCGGCGCCCGTGGCGGCGTCCATCGCGCTGGGGGCAAACTCGATCTTGCTGGCGAAGGGAAGCTCCTTCGCCTTCTCCATGGCCTTCGGATCGTACACGACGACGTGCGCGCCCTCGGCGACGAGCCGCTCGACAACGCTGACGGCGACGGATGAGCGGACGTCATCAGTGTTTGGCTTGAAACTCAGGCCCCAGACGGCGAGGCGTTTGTCCTTCAGAAGCCAGAGCGCCTCGCGGATGCCGTCGATGAAGCGCTGGAGCTGCCTCGCGTTGATGGTCTCGACTTCCTTGAGGAGATTAAACGGCGTGCCGAGCTGCTGGGCGATGGCGATGAAGGCGGCGATGTCCTTTGGGAAACATGAGCCGCCGTACCCGAGGCCCGCGCTGAGGAAATCCCGGCCGATGCGCTTGTCGGTGCCGATGCCGTCGGCCACCTTCAACACATCGGCGCCGGCAGCCTCGCAGATCTCGGAGAGCGCGTTGATGTACGAAATCTTGAGCGCGAGAAAGCTGTTGGCGGCGTGCTTGATGAGTTCGGCGCTGTTGATGTCGGTGACGAGGACGGGCGCCATGAAGGGCTCGTACACTTTTTGCATGGTGGCGAGGGCACGGTCGCTGTTCCCACCGATGACGATGCGATCAGGCTTCATCAAGTCCTCCACCGCGCTGCCCTCGCGGAGGAACTCGGGGTTGCTCACGACATCGAACTCGACGCCGGGCTTTGCATAGCGGCGGATGGTCTGGCCGACGCGCTCGCCGGTTTTCACGGGCACCGTGCTTTTGTCAACGATCACGCGGTAGCTGTCGAGATACTGCGCGATCTCGCGCGCGACTTTCTCGATGAAGCTGAGGTCCACGCTGCCGTCGGGCTGCGGCGGCGTGGGCACGGCGATGAAGAGCACCTCGCCGTGATCGACGCCTTCCTCGGTGCTGGTGGTGAAGCGCAGCCGCTTGGCCGCGACGTTTTTGCGCACGAGCGACTCGAGGCCGGGCTCGTAGATGGGGATCTTTCCCTCGAGCAGCGTCTTGACCTTGCGCTCGTCATTGTCCACGCAGACGACGTGGTGGCCGACCTCCGCGAAGCACGCGCCTGTGGTTAGCCCGACGTATCCTGATCCGATGATGGTGAGTTTCATGCGATGAAAAAAGTGTGCGTCTTTTGCCCGGCAGCGGC
>JANOBO010000288.1:0-7592 GCA_031411695.1 Verrucomicrobiaceae bacterium | reverse complement strand
CGAGAAGTTTCGCGGTGTCGGCCTCGATCCCGACATCCACATCGTCAACGGCAACAAAAAGGACAACTTCTGGATGATGGCGGACACCGGCCCCTGCGGCCCCTGCACCGAGATCCACATCGACCTCACCCCCGGACCCATCGAGCTGAGCGAGGACCGCCAACGCGAAGGCGCGAAGCTCGTCAACGGCAGCGACGCCAGCTGCATCGAGATCTGGAACAACGTCTTCATCCAATACAACGCCAACCCCGACGGCACCTTCACCCCCCTGCCCGCGCAGCATGTGGATACCGGCATGGGCTTCGAGCGCCTCACCAGCATCATCCAGGGCACGAAAAACTTCACCGATTTCGAGCACGCCCAGATCAGCAACTACGACACCGACATCTTCAGGCCCATCTTCGACGAGCTGACCAAGCTCAGCGGCAAGCACTACCGCAGCACGCTGCCGAAAGTGGTGCAACCCGCTGGGTTGCAGCCGTCAGATTCCGGCAACCCAGCGGGTTGCCCAACCTTGCCCATCCCCGCCACCGAGCAGGAAAAGATCGACGTCGCCTTCCGCGTCATCGCCGATCACCTCCGCACGCTCAGCTTCTCCATCGCCGACGGCATCCAGCCCGGCAACAGCGACCGCAACTACACCCTCCGCCGCATCCTGCGCCGCGCCGTGAAGTATGGCCGTACGCTGGAGTTCAAAGAGCCCTTCTTCTACAAACTCGTCGATGTCCTCGCGGCACAAATGGCGGATGTGTTCCCCGAGCTGCTCGTGAAAAAAGAGCAGGTCAAAGCGGTGCTGAAGCTGGAGGAAGAAGCGTTTAACCGGACGTTGGATAAGGGGATCGCTCTCTTCAACCAAGTGATCAATGATGTGGCGTCTGTCGCACTTGGCCTGCTCAAAGCCAAAGACAGCTCTTTCAAATTCAGAATCATAGACGGAGACAAGTACTGCGGCGATGCTGAACCCGGCACAGTGAGTATTAATATTTTGGGCGACATGAATGCCCAGATGGCACCCTTTGAGTGCCAGAATATCGAGATCAGCGGGAATGTAGCCTTCCAACTTTACGACACCTTCGGCTTTCCCCTGGACCTCACCGAACTCCTCGCCCGCGAACGCGGCTTGACCATTGACACTGCAGGCTTCGACAAGCTCATGGACGAGCAGAAGCAACGCGCTCGCGAAGCCGGTCAGAAGAACAAGCAGGTCGTGTCCGTCAGCGAGATCGAAACCAAGGACGCCACCCAGTTCATCGGTTACGACGCGCTCGAAGCCGATGCCAAGGTGCTCGAAGTCGTGTCCATGAAAGACAAGACGGCCGTCATTCTCGACACCAGTGTTTGTTACGCCGAAATGGGCGGCCAGATCGGCGACAGCGGCCAGATCATCATCGGCGCGAACGCCTTCCCCATCTCCAGCACGACAAAAGTCGGCAACACCTGGCTGCACTTCATCGAAGGTGAAGACGCACCCGCCGTCGGCTCCAGCGTCCGCGTCGCCGTCGATGCCACACGTCGTCATGCCATCGAGCGACACCACACCGTCACGCACATCCTGCATTGGGCGCTTCATGAGGTCGTCAGCCAGGACGCCACGCAGAAAGGCTCCAACGTCACGCCGGACAAGCTCACCTTCGACTTCAACAGCGCCGCCTTGACCCCCGCGCAGCTCGCCGACATCGAAAAACTCGTCAACGAACGCATCGTCGGCAACGATCCCGTTTCGTGGACCGAAGTGCCCTACGCCGACGCCAAGGCCAACAGCGGCATCACGCAGCTCTTCGGCGAAAAATACCCCGAGAACGTCCGCGTCGTGCAGATCGGCGGCAAGGCCCACGCGCTCAATGGTTGGAGCATGGAACTCTGCGGCGGCACCCACACCCGCCACACCGGCGAGATCGGCCTCTTCCGCCTCGTCGGCGAAAGCGCCGTCGCCGCCGGCGTGCGCCGTATCGAGGCCATCGCCGGCCTCGAAGCCTACAACGCCGCTCGCGCTGATGCCGATTTGATCAAGCAACTCTGTAGCAAAGTCAGTGCCCAAGGTGCGCATGACATCGAGAAGAAGCTCGAGGCGCTTCAGCAGCGGCTCAAGGATGTGGAGAAAGCATTGAAAGCCGCGCAGCAACGCGAAGCCTCCGGCCGCGCCAAGGAACTCCTCTCCACCGCGAGCAACAACGCCATCGTCGTCAACCTCGGCGACGTGGATGCAGATTACGCCGTGGCCGTGAGCGATGCCTTGAAAGGCACGTTCAACGGCATCGTCGTCCTCGCCACCACCGGCGGCGGCAACGTCGCTTTGATTGCGAGCGTCTCCAAAGAACACCAAGCCAAAATCCAGGCTGGCAAGATCATCCAAACCATCGCCCCCATCGTCGGCGGCAAAGGCGGTGGGAAGCCCGACTTCGCTAGAGGCGGCGGCAAAGACGTGAGCAAGGTGGATGCGGCTTTGGCCGAAGCGCGCAAGCTGGTGATATAGGCGCGGGTTTCCGATGCGAAAGGGGCTGCGCTCTTCTCCGTATGAGATCGTCATGAAGCTTCCCGCCCTCCTCTTCCTTCTCGCCGCCCCGCTCCATGCGCAAGACGCGCTGAAGGCCTCGCTCGTTTTCCATGCGTCGTTTGACTCGTCCCTCAACGCGGACTTCAGCAAAGGCGCGAAGGAGTGCGTGATGCGAAAAGGAAAGGACCTCGTGCCCTGCGCGCCGAACGACGACGTGAAGCTTTCGGCGACGGGCGGGAAGTTTGGCGGCTGTCTGAATTTTCCAAAGAAAGGCGCCACGCGACCCCAGTACAGCGGCGTCGGCGTGCTGGGCTACAATGACAAAAGCTGGAGCGCCACGACATCGATCTGGCTGCGGCTCACGCCAGATGAAGATCTCGAGCCCGGCTACTGCGATCCCGTGCAGATCACAGGCGATGATGTGAAGAAGGGCTACATCTTCCTCGAGTTCTCAAAGGACGAGACGCCGCGCTTTTTCCGTTACGCAGTGCGGCCGCTGTTTCACATTTGGAATCCGACCAACGTGCAATGGGCGGACATCCCCTTTGAGAAACGGCCGATGGTGCAGGTGGCGAAGGCGCCCTTCTCACGCGAGACGTGGACGCATGTGGCCTTCACGCTCTCGAACGTGAATGACCGCGCGGCCAAGCCTCACGCGGGCCTGTTCATCAATGGGAAGCCGCAGGGGAAAATCGAGAACTGGGACCTCACGCTGGGCTGGGACCCGGCATCGGTCGCGCTGGTGCTCGGCGCTTCGTATGTCGGTCATCAGGATGATCTGGCCGTGTTCGACCGCGCGCTGACCGATGCGGAGGTCACGCAGCTTTTTCATCTGGCCGGCGGTGTGTCCAGCCTGCGCTGAGGGTGGCCATTACGACCGCGCGCCGTGCGCTTTTCTTTTCATCCCGGCTCTTGCGAACCGGGCGCGGATGGATACTCTGGCGAAGCGAAAGCGCCTTACCTCGTGGTGTAATGGTAACACAGTAGATTTTGATTCTCTCATTCAAGGTTCGAGTCCTTGCGAGGTAGCCACACCGGATCCTGGATGGCGTGCGGCCTTCATCGATCCTGCGGGGATACCGCCAACGACGGAGCACGCTAGGAATGTCACGAGCTGCGGAGACAAGTAGAGATGGCGCATTCTGCGCGCTGCTCTTATGCTTGCGCCCGTCGCGCGATGAAGAACCTAAATCGAAGAGCCTGCAACGTTGTCCTTTGCCTGAGCCTGCTGACGGGATGCACATGGATGCCGTGGACGCGGAAGAAGGAGCCTGAGCGCTTCGGCGTGGTGTCCGTGCGCCTGAACACAACGCCGCCCAAAGGCAAACGCGCGACCTACGCGATGGCGAGCGTGCAGAAGGGACGAAAGGTAAAGCAGGCGGCCCTGCATCGCGTGGCACCCGATGGCGCGGCATCGTTTGTGTTGCCGTTGAATCGTGTGTACGACCTGTGTGTCTTCCATGACCTGAACAACAACCAAGCGCTGGATGCCGACGAGCCAAACGGCCGTGTGCAGGGCATCTCCCCGACTCCGCCGACGGCTGCGGCCACACCCGAGATCACGCTGGCATTCGGACACCTCGGCGCCGTACCGGCAAGGCCCGCCGCGCACCGACCCGCACCAGCAATGGTCCCGCCGACGCGGCGCGCGCTCCCGGCCGAAGTGGAGCCGTATTCGAAGTTCGTGCCGCCTTGGCTGCAGGAGAAACTACTTCGGTAAGGCGCGGCGCGCGGGGTGAGGGCCGGTGTGCAATGACGTCCTGTCACGCGCAATTCCCCGCGGAATTTTGTGGCGCGCGTTCCGCATTTTGAAACGATGATCTAGCATCCGCGTCCCCGCTTTTGCCGGCCCGCTTGATGGATGCACGATCACAACGGGACCCTGCCTTTGATGAAAACCTTCTACACCGACCCAGCTGTCCGGCAGCGTCTTGTGGAGTTTCTCGGGGGTGACACGCTCGACCGTGCAACGGCGGTTTATCTCACGCGTTCCGATGGCGGGCAGATCAGCGCGAAGGAGCTGCGCCCGGTGCGGGATCTCGACTGGTTCCTCGAGCACGACTGCGACATCGCCCGCTCGCTGGCAGACTCGGCCTCCGTGCTGTTTCACCTCGATGTCGAGTACGTGAACTTCGACTCGCCGGCAGAGGCGTATGTGGATCCGTGGCGCACCTTTGATCTCCAGGAGCCGGTGGTGCGCGTGATCGAGGAGCAATTGCTGCGCTGGGGCATCCAGCCGCTGCACATGATCACGGGCCAAGGGCATCACTTCGTGTGGCGCATCCAGCGCGGCTCGGCTTTGGCGGACCGGCTTTCGGCGCTTTGCCCCGCGCCCGAGCTGCTGGATGCGTGCGAGTCGCGCGTGCCGGAGACTCTCGTCGGCAGCATCGACCGCGAGTCGCACCGCATTTTTTCCGCCGTCGCGCTCGTGATGGAATATGTGGCGCACCGCGTGAGGGAGGAGGCGGCGGCCATGTGCAAGTTTCCCGTGGAGATCACCGCCGTGCATGTGGGGCCGTGCGCGTCCGCGCAGCGTGAGATCATCTCCATCGACACATCCGAGTACGGAGACCCGCTGCACACGCGCATGGTGCGGATGCCGTTCACAAACTACCTCAAGCCGTGGGTGAACGGCCTCGCGGAATCGCTGGGCACGGACGCGGGTATCCCGCGATTCCGCGCCATTCCGCTGCATGAGATCGACACGCGGCAGGCCATCACGATGCGGCAGGTGGAGGGCGATGTGCTGGATCTCGCGCGCCGTGCCTCTGTTCGTATTCCCGAGCAGGGCGAAGGCACGGCGCGTCTGCTCGACGACTATCTGCTCTCGCAGCTCCGGCGTTTTCATGTGCATTTTTACTCGGATCAGCATGACGCGGCGGACCGCTGGCCGGTCACGTATGACCGCACGCCGATGCATTTGCTACCGCCATGCGCCGCCGATTTGATCGAGCAGCCGAACGACCGCCTGCTGAAACCGGCCGGCATGCAGTTCGTGACGCGATGCCTGCTGGCCCAAGGCTGGCATCCGAGGCACATCGCCGGATTCATCCGCTCCAAGTTTGCCAACCCTGCGTTCCAGTGGGGTGTGGACTGGAGCTACTACGAGCCCGCGACGAGAGCGGACTTTTACACGCGCCTCTTCGCCGGCCTGCACGCCACTGGGCTCGAATCGCTGGTGGACTTGAACTGCACCTCGCACAAGGAGAAGGGCTTTTGCATCTCCGCGCCGCCACAGGGCTGCACGCTGGAGCCCGTGCGCCACGCGCTTCAGTCCAGGGCCGTGCCGGTGAACTCGTGGCTCGTCGGCATTTCAACCGGATGCTTTTATCGGCGGAGCATTTTCAGTGTGCTCGAGGAAATCAGCGCGGCCGGCTTCCGCGAGATCGAGGTGTGCTCATTCCCGAAGCATCTCGACTACCACAATGAAGCCGATGTGCGCCGCGCCGGGGAGATGATGCGCACGCTGGGACTGCGGCCCTTCTCCTTTCACGCGCCGTTTGCAGACCGCATCGACATCACATCACTCGACGCCGCCGAGCGCGAGGCCGCGGTGACGGAGCTGATCTCCGCGTGCCGTGCCGCTGCGCTCATCGGGGCCGAGAATGTGGTGCTGCACCCGGGTCCGGAGCGTGAGGGCAAACCGCCGGCCGAAGAGTTTCTCCAGCGCATGAACAACGCCGCGGAATCCCTCAACCGCGTCGCCGCGCGATGCAGCGACATGGGCGTGCGCCTGCTGTTTGAAAACATGCTGCCACATCTTTTGTTCGGACACACGAGCGACATGCTTTACCTCCTCGGCCGCATCACCACTCCCGGTGTGGGCGCCTGTCTGGACACCGGGCACGCGCGGCTCTCGGGCGATCTCGGCAGCGTGGTGCAAAAGCTCTCCGGCCACCTCAAGATGGTGCACATCAATGACAACAACGGCGACCGCGACGACCATCTGATCCCCGGCGAAGGCGGCATCGACTGGGCGTGGTTCATCTCCGCGCTGCGCCGCCAGCAGTTTCAGGGCGGGCTCATCATCGAGATGGCGGCCGGCGAGAATGAGTCCGTGACGGACACGCTGGCCCGCGCGCGCCGGGGCCGGGAATACCTCATGCGCCTCCTGCCAGTCAGCGCGTGAATCACGACGCCGGGCGACAAGGCCAGCCTTGAAACTCGCGCTGGCACCGCCGACTCTCGGCCGATGTTCACCGGCCTTGTCGAATCCACCGCCCGCGTCGCCGCACTCACACCCCGGGCGGGCGGCGCGCGGCTCAGCCTGCTTTTGAGCCCGGCCTCGGCTGACGTGCAGGTCGGAGACAGCATCGCCGTCAATGGCTGCTGCCTCACCGCGACGGAGCCGGACGCGAGAGCGCGCACCATAAGCTTCGACCTGCTGGAGCAAACTTTGCGCATCACGAATCTCGGCGACTTGCGATCCGGAGACGAGGTGAACATCGAGCGGGCACTGCGCGCGGGCGACCGTCTGGGCGGTCATTTTGTGCAAGGTCATGTCGATGCCACAGCGGAAATTCTACACTGGGGCCTCGACGGGACCGACCACCGACTCACGCTCGCGCTGCCACCGGAGGCGCGCGGGCTGGTGATCCCAAAAGGCTCCATTTGCCTCGACGGCATCTCGCTCACCGCCGCTGAGATCACGGCGGACAGCGTCACGTGCTGGATCATTCCGCACACGCGCGCTGTCACGAATCTGCACACCCGCGCGGCGGGACAGCGGATGAACGTCGAGTTCGACATGCTGGGGAAATACGTCCGTCAGCTTGTCGCGCCGGCCGCGTGATCCGTTCGCGCATTGGCCCCGCGCCTGCTATTGAACCCTCCCCCGCATGAATTTTCCCGTCGATTCCCATGAAGCCCTCGATACGCACCGCAAGGCGCTGAAGATCAATCTCGACAAGAGGCGCTACGGCACGTTTGCCGAGATCGGCGCGGGCCAGGAGGTGGTGCGCTGGTTCTTCCGGGTCGGCGGCGGCGCGGGCACCATCGCCAAGAGCATCTCCGCCTATGACATGACTGTGAGCGATGCGATCTACGGCAAGACCGCGCGCTATGTCTGCCGGGAACGGCTCGAGAGCATGCTCGACTA
>JANOBO010000287.1:0-9343 GCA_031411695.1 Verrucomicrobiaceae bacterium | reverse complement strand
GACGGTGGCCTTGCCGGTCTGGATGAGGGTGAGAGCCTCGAAGGTCTCATCAATGGTGCCGAACCCGCCGGCAAAGGAGGCGAAGGCGTCGGCCTCCTTCACGAAGGAAAGCTTCCGGGTGAAGAAGTACTTGAAGGTGAGAAGCTTCGCATCGCCATGAATGGTGGCGTTGGCGCTCTGCTCAAAGGGGAGCTGGATGTTCAGGCCAAAGCCGTTGTCGCGCCCGGCGCCGTGCTGGGCGGCGGCCATGATGCCATCCCCTCCGCCGGTGATGACCATGTACCCCTGCCCTGCCATGCGGCGGGAGAATTCGACAGCGGCGGCATACGAGGGCTCATCCGGCTGGGTGCGCGCGGAGCCGAAGACGGAGACCTTCCGCACATGGCGGTAGGACTCGAAGATCTTGTTGGCGCGGCGCATCTCGCGCATGGCGCGGTTGATGAGCTTAAGGTCGGCGACGGCGGTGTTTTCCTTCCCGACCTTGAGCGCGCTCATGACAAGCTCGGAGACGAGGTCGGAGCGCGGATCGGTGCCGAGCCAGGAATCGACGAGCCTGTCCACCTGCTCGTCGATGTCCACATCCCCTGCGGAGGTGCGCTGATGCTCGGGGACGGAGGCGATGTTCCCGCCGGTGAAGTCGCGGTCCTGCATGCCGTTTTCCGCCGGGAGTGCTGGAGGTGGCGTGCCGTTAAGTTCCTTGTCGTTCATTGAGAGGGCGGCATCCTACACGTCCGTTTCCAGGTTGCAAAAACCAGTGCGCGCATTTGTCATTCGCATTTCCTGGCGCGCGGCTACACTGGCGCGGCTCCCGCCAGCTCCCGTGAAAAACATTCCATCGGCATTCCAACGCAGCGTCCTGTGGGCGGCCGTCACCGCGCTGTCCATCACGGCCATCGGCTCCATCGGGATCGGCCTGATCTACATGATCACGCGCGTCATCGCGTTTTTGCAGCCGATCCTCATCCCCTTCGCCGTGGCGGGCGTGCTGGCGTATCTGCTGGATCCGGCGGTGCGGTGGATCGAGAAGCGCAGCCTGTCGCGGCAGAAGGCGGTGCTGGTGGTCTTTGCGGTCTTCACGCTGGCGGTGGGCGGGCTGGGCACATGGGTGGGGTTTCAAGCGAGCGCGCAGTCGGGGAAGTTCGTGGATCGCTTTGGCTTTTACACGTCGAAGGCGCGCGGCGCGCTGGCGGGTTGGGTGGTCGGGCTCGAGAAAAAATACGGGTTTGCGCTGCTGCCGCATTTGCCGGAGCCGAAGCCCGCCGTGGACGGAGCGCCGGCGGTGCCAACAAGAGTGGCGCTAGTGACCGATTCTCCATTGGCCGAGACGACAACGACGACGATCATCGCGCCCGTTGATGCGACGGGAACTGCGGGCACGACGGCGGACTTCGATCTTCAGGAGTTTCTGAGCGGTGACTGGGTGCGCACGACGCTGCCGGTGCTGGTGAAGAACGGATGGATCTTTGTGAAGACGAGTGTGGGCGGGTTCATGGGGGTCTTCGGCTTTCTGCTCTCGTTCATCATCGTGCCGCTGTACCTTTTCTATTTCCTGATCGAGAGCGCGCGCATCAAGGAGACGTGGGCGCACTACCTGCCGCTGCGCGCGTCGGCGTTCAAAGACGAGGTGGTGTCGTGCCTGACGGAGATCAATGGCTACCTCGTCGCCTTCTTCCGCGGGCAGCTCTTCGTGAGCATGATCAACGGCGTGGCGACCGGGATCGGGCTCATGATCGTGGGACTGGACTTCGGTCTGCTCATCGGGCTGACGCTCTGTCTTCTCGGCATGATCCCATACCTCGGCATCGTGATCTGCTGGATGCCGGCGGTGGTGATCGCATCAGTGCAAGGGCCGAGCACATTCTTCGGGCCGGACGCGCCGTGGTGGGCGCTGCCGCTGCTGGTGACGATCATTTTCGCGGTGGTGCAGCAGATCGACGGCTTGTTCATCACGCCGAAGGTGGTGGGTGACTCCGTCGGGCTGCATCCGATGACGGTGATCGTCTCTGTGTTTCTCTGGGCGCTGATTCTCGGCGGTCTTCTCGGCGCCATCCTCGCCGTGCCGATGACGGCATCGATCAAGGTGCTGTTCCAACGCTACGTGTGGCGCGCGCGACTCGCGGCGCAGACGGTCGGCGGCGCGGCGCGCGCGACGTATCCCCTGGCTGAAGCATGACGGCACCGACTGCTTTATTTCGCGCGGTCATGCACGCCTTCCGACAGACGTGAAAGCGCTCAATCCCGCGTCAAACTTCTTGGTGACAAAATATTGCGGCCTGTTATTCTCACCGACCTTTTTCCAAAATGGATTTGCCTCATCGTCAAGCGACACACCTTCAACACGCCCGGCGGGCCGCTCGCGACTTTGAAATGTCTGCTGATTTTTCTCGCCAGATCATCTCTTGTGAGGCTAAAAAAGAAGAGCGCGGGCAAATATCGCGCGGACGTATTTTGGACATGAGCATGTTGAAGAAAATTTTTGTGCTGCTGGCGTGCGGCGGCATCGCTGGCGAAGGCTTTGCGCAGGCGCCGGCTGTGCCGCCTGGCAAGCCAGGCGCGCCCGCCGCTCCGGGAGCGCCCGCCACACCTGCCGCGGCAGCACCTGCCGACCTGAACATGGAGGCGCAGGCGCAGCGGCTGCAGACGGAGGCGTTTGCCGCGTTTGGTGAGGGCAAGTTTCCCGAAGCGCTCGCGAAGGCCGCCGAGATTCGCAAGCTGGTGAACGACAAGCCGTTCGCGCAGATCCTTTATCTCGAAGGCGCGAGCTATTTCAATTTGAACGACTATGCGAAGGCCGCCGCATCGCTACAGGAGTACCTCGACAAGTTCCCTGATGGCGAGGCCGTCATCGAGGTGCGCATGGCGCTCGGCCGCGCGTACATCCAGAAAGGCGAGGGAGACAAGGGCGTGGCGATCCTCAAGGAGGTCGTGACCAAGTCACCCGACCGAAAAGGCGAGGCCGGCTTGGCCATCGCCAACTATTATAAGAAGGCCAACAAGGTGGACGAGGCCCTGCAGATCCTCACGTCTGTGATCGCCGATGGCATCCGCACCGCGGAAGGCGTGCAGGCCACGCTGATGGCTGCTGAATTGTATGTGGCCAAAGGCGATACCGACAAGGCGAGCCAGCTGACCGAGACAGTCAAAGGCGTGGCGAACCAAGGCGACAGCATCATCAAGATAAACAACATCGGCCTGAAGCTCGGTGACGCGATGATGGAGGCCAAAAACTTCGGCCAAGCCTTGAGCGCCTATCAGATGGTGCGGCGGAAGAATGAGATCGTGCGCATCCAGAAGGAGCAGATCGCGAAGATGCAGCAATCGCTGAAATCTCCAGGCCGGGGACCCGTGAGCGGCACGAAGGAGGAACTCGAGGCACGGCTCAAGGCGGATACGGAGCTGCTGGCCGAGTTGGAGAAGCGCACGGATTACGATGCATCCCTCTTCTACCGCCTCGGTCGTTGTTACTTCGAGATGGGCTTGTCGGCCTCGAATCCCGCTGCTTCGGATGCGAGCCGTCTGTGGCAGGCGATCTTGGCGTTCGACGTGATCGTGCAGGAGTTCAAGGAGTTCCCCCAGCGTGATAAGGTGATGTACGGCATGATCATGGCCAACGCCTCGCTCAAGCGCGTGGATCAGGCGCGGCAGCTCTGCGAAAAGTTCATCGATACCTTTCCGAACAGCGACATGATGCGCGAAGTGTCGAAGCTCTATGGCATGCTGGCCTACGAGAACAAGGATCTCGACGGCGCGGAGAAGGCCTTCGACAAGGCCATGGGGTTCCCCAACGCGGACAAGGAGCAGCTCCTCTTCCTGCGCGGCAACGTGCTTTTTGAGATGCAGCGGTTCGAGGACGGCCGCCTGTGCTTTGAGATCCTGCTGAAGGACTACAAGGACACCACGTTCAAGGACGACGCGCAGTACCGCATCGCGCTGAGCTACTTTTATCAAAACGATTTCAAGAGCGTGATGAAGGCGCTGAAGACCTACATCTCCGACAATCCGAAGGGACAGTTCATCATAGACGCCAAGTACCGTCTGGCCTTCATCAAGTTTCAGGACCGGCAGGTCGAGGAGGCGATGAAGGATCTGCAGGCGCTCGTGGTCGAATCCCCGAACGATCCGAACATCGGCCAGGTCCATGCGCTGCTGGCAGATGGGTACAGTCAGGCGGGAAAGACCCAGGAGGCGATGGATAACTTCGCGCTCGCTGTCGAAAAAGCGCAGACCGAGGACGTGCGCAAGTATGCGATGGACAACGTCACGGACCTTTACGTCAGCGAGAACAAGTGGAAGGAGCTGGCCGACATGTGGCAGAAGTTTCTCGACACCCACAAGGACGACGAGGAGCAATCGCTCCAGGCCGTGCTCTGGATCAGCCGCGCGCGCGTGAAGGAAGGCAAGCCAGATGAGGCGAAGAAAATTCTCGCCGAAGCTATCGTGCCGAAGATTGGCAATGCGAACAACGAGGTGGTGGAAGGTCTTATCCAGCAGTTGTGCAGCCTGATGGCACCGAAGCGGCGCAAGATTTCTGCGCCGACGCCCCCCGCCCCGACGGACGCTGCCGTCAAGCCTACGGATGGGACCGCCGCACCTGCGGCCGTGCAACTGACCGGCCCGACCTTTGCGGAAGTAGAAAAGGATTTGGAAAAGCTTCTCACCCCGCCGGAAGCCGCGAGGAATGGGACCTCGCAGATGCGCATTTTGTTTTCCCGCGCCTGGCTTGCGCGCCTCATGAAGGAGCCTGACACAGCGGAAAAGCTTCTGTCCGTCATCATTGATGTCTCCAAGCCGGAAGATCTGAGCCCGTTGCTCCTATCCACCATCGGCGACAACGCCCGCAAGAAGGGCAACCCGGAGAAGGCCGAGGGATGCTACAAGCGGCTGCAGGAAACATTTCCCGACAGCGATTATGCGGACGGTGCAGCCGTGGGTCTCGCGGAGATCGCCTTCGACAAGGGGGAGTTCGACAAGGCGCTGACGCTGTTCAATGAGGCGACAAGCGAGAAATATCAAGGCAGCTCGCGTCTGCTCGACGCCACGATCGGCAAGGCTAAGTCGCTGGGGAAGCTGAAGAAGTACGATGAGGCGTTCAAGATCTGGGAGGAAATCGCACAGACGAAGGAATGGCGCGGTGAGGCCACGGCGCAGTCGCTTTACAGCCTCGGCGAGATCGAAATGCTGCGCGGCGCACCGGGAAAAGCGATCCCCTATTTTCAGCGCGTCTTCATCGCCCATCAGAAATGGAAGCCTTGGGTGGCGCGGGCCTATCTCCAGTCGGCGCGCGCGTTTTTGCAGCTCAACCGTCCCGCAAATCCAAGTCCCGATCCAAAGGAGAACCGCACTTCAGACCGGGACTCCGCTATCAAGACGTTGCAAGAGGCCGGCAAACGCGAGGACTTGAAGAAAGAACCTGAGTACCAGGAAATCCTGGCGGAACTCAAGAAGCTGGGCCTGTAATGGAGAGCCACCGGATCATGAAGCATTTGCGCACCACCGTTTTCTGTCTCGTCCTCGCCGCCAGCGGCAATGTGCTGGCCGATGCCTTGATCTTGAAGGACGGCACCCGCGTCGAGAAATCGGACCTTCGCATCAAGGACGGCAAGATCAGCCGCATCATCAAGATCGGGGGAAACTCGGCGGAGGGTACGGTGCAGACCTCGCAGATCGCCTCGTTGGACTGGGGTGACCCCGAGGAGCTGACGAATGCCAGCGCGTTGCTCGCTGCTGGTAAGAACGACGAGGCCGTCGCACAGCTCAAGGCGGGCAAGGACTTCTTCGAGCTTCTCAAGGACGTGCCGGGCAACTGGTATCTCGACATTTACCTCGCCTATGTCGATGCGCTGAATCAAGCGGGTAAGTTTGAGGATGTGGTGAAGACGCTGCCGGATCTCCAGGCGCAGAAGCTCACCGACCAGCAGAAGACGAAGCTGCGAATCATGAAGCTCGACATCGACCGCCAAACCTCGTCGAACTATGACTCCATCGTCTCCCAAGCGGAGGATATCCTGAAGGGAACCGACGACTCTTCGGTGGCCGCGTCCGTGTGGAGCATCATCGGGGATGTGTACATGAAAAAGAAGGACTATGAGCAGGCGCTGCTGTCCTATTTGCGCATCACCGTGTTCTATGGCAGCCAGGTCCAAAAGGTGCCGGAGGCCGAGATGCGCGCGGCGCGTGCGCTGGTGAAAATGAAACGATTTGCCGACGCGCAAAAGTTTTTCACCCGCATCACGGAGACGTATCCTGGATCGCCCATCGCGCAGGCTGCGGAAAAGGAAAAGGCCGCGATCGGCGGCATGAAAAATGATGACCAAGCGCCGCCAGCTGAGACGGCGAAAGCAGGCGACAAGCCGAAAGAATCAACCGAATCCAAGTAATCGTAAAACCAAACCCATGCACTCACACGTCACCATGACCTCCTCTCCATTCAAGAGCTTCCTCCGGCTCGGCATCTGTGCCGCGTTGCTTTTTGGAAGCCTCTCCATGTTTGCCCCTGCGGCCATGGCCCAGGATGCCGCAGCGCCGGCCGCGACGGAAGCGGCGGTCGCACCGAAAACGTTGATGGATCACTTCCACGAGGGCGGCTGGGTCATGTATCCGATTATCATCTGCTCCATCGCGCTGGTCTGGCTCACCGTGGACCTCTGGATGCGGACCGCTGCAAAGAAGATGGCCCCGCCTGCCCATGTCGCCCAGATTCAGGATCTCTTCCGTGCAGGCGACTACGTGGGAGCTTACCAGTTCTGCAAGAACAACCCCTCTTACGTCAATGACATCACCCGAGTCGGCCTCAGCTATCTCGGCGATGGCCATGCGGCAACGGAAGAGGCCCTGTTTAGCGAGCTGAGCAAGACGAACGCGGCGATCCAGACCCGCATCAACTACCTCTCAGTCATCGGTGTTTGCACCCCGATGATCGGTCTGACTGGCACGGTCACGGGGATGATGAGAGCGTTTGCCACGCTCGGCACGTCTGGCGTCGGCGATCCTTCAAAGCTCTCCGCAGCCATCGGTGAGGTGCTCATCGCCACTGCGTCAGGCCTGTTTATCGCGGTGCCTGCCTTCATGATGTTTTACTTCCTGCGCAATCGCCTTCAGGGCTCGATGCACAACCTTCAGGAGGTCATCACCAGCTTGTTTCGCAAGATGCCGTATGCTCACCTCAAGGATGCGCACGTCGGCGAGGAGGAGTTCTACGCAGCGGTGCCGAACTGGGTGGCCGGCGGTGGCGATGCAGTCGGAGTCGAGCCATCGGCAGCGTGATCTATTCGGTCAAACCAACCCTTAAATCTAAAACACCATGGCAGGAGGAGGCGGAGGAGGCGACGGCGAGCCAGAGTTCCAGATCGCGCCGATGATCGACGTGCTGTTGGTGCTGCTCATCTTTTTTATGAGCATCACCTCGGCCCAGGTGTTGCAGATCGACAAGGACATCAAGCTTCCGGTTGCAACGGACGCCAAGAAGAAGGACGGCAAAAACCAGATCAACGAAGGCGCCGTGAATGTCGCCTATAAGGCCAACAAGGCGGCCATCAAGTTCGGCAGCCTGAGTTGGGAGGATAATCTCGAGGGACTCGTGGAACGCCTCACGGAGATGAAACGCAACAACCCATCCTACCGCGTCATCATCCGCGGCGACCGCACGGTTCCAGCCGTGGAGATCCAGAAGGTCATGAACGTCATCGGGCAGGCCGGCATCGATGACATTTCATTTTCCGCGCTCAACAACGACAATTGAATCCGATGAGAAAAGGCAGTCACAGACAGCTAGCGGCGGACGAGGCCAACATGGGCTTTCAGATCGCTCCCATGATCGACGTGGTCTTCGTCATCATGCTCTTTTTCATGGTGATGGCCGGTGCCGTAAAGGTGGAGCGGGAGTTGAAAACCCAGCTTCCCGGCATGGCGCCCAGCACGCCAACTGAGGAGAAGGAGATGCCCGATGAAATCATCGTCGGCGTTGAGGAATCCGGCGCGGTGACGCTGAATGAGGAGGAACTCGACCCTGCGGACAACAAGCCGCTGACCAATTTCACCAACGCACTCTCCCGGCTGAAACAGGATGCGGACAATCGCGGCGCAAAGGTGCTCGTCACCATCCAGGCTGAGGAGCAGGCGAAGTATGAGCGTGTGATCGATGTGCTCAATTCACTGGCGAAGGCGAGAGTGGCCAACGTCACGTTCACCGTTGGCTCGGACCAAGGTTTTTGAAGAGGCTGCCGCTGGATGCCGAAGCGATTCCGCATGCAACAGCAGATCAGGGTTTGCCCTTATTCATCAGCGACTACCGTGTTTTGAGTTGTCTTCAAATGTTGGGAATCTAGAATCCCGAATCGAACCCTTAACTGCCGCTAAACATGGACCCGCAACAGCAGCCGCCCAGTTCTGAATCCAAGCGCGTGCCACCGCAGGGCGCTCCGGTTCCACCGCCACCGCAGCAACAGCCTGGACAATATCCTCCCGGCTATCCGCCGCCGGGTTATCCGCCTGGCTATCCGTATCCTCAGCAGGGTTATGCGGCTTATCCGCCGGGGTACATGCCGCCTCCCGGCTATGGTCACCCGCCGCAGCAAATGCCGCCGGGCTACATGCCGCAGGGCTATGCGCCACCGCCGGGTTATGCCCCGCCGCCTCCCGGCTACATGCCGCAGGGTTATCCGGGCTATCAAACCGGCCCGATGATGATGCCGCCGCCGCCCAGCGGCCCGGTGCAGATGCCGCCCCCCTCCAACCTGCAGCACCAGCCGATCCCTGCCCCGGCCGTGGCTAAGAGCACACCAGTGCCGTCCGTGCCGAGGCCCTCGGCGGTGGCCCCGAGCATTCCGGTGCCGGCCGCCGTCGCGGAGGAAGATGTTGCAGAAGACGCGCCACAGGATGGCGAGGTGTTTCATCCACAGGCCTTGACGCACATCGAGGAGGCCAAGCCGGAGAACGCTTTTGTCAGGGGTTGGAAGAAGATCGGCGGCGGCTCGCTGACCTTGAGCCTGGCCATTCACGCGGGATTGCTCATCGTTGCCGGGCTCATCGTGTTCACGGTGCAGGCCGCGCAAAAGCAGGTGGACTTCCTGCCGGGCGGCGGCACGGCGCAGGGAGCCAAGGCCAGCGACGACATGAAGCACAAGGTGAAGCAGAAGAAGCGCACCACGATCAGCAAGAGCGTGCCGTTGAAGAAGGTGGTGAGCACCAGTCAGAACGCGACGATCTCACTGCCGGAGGCGCCGCCTGACCTGCTCGACGTGCCGGACATCAGCAATGCGTTGGGTGGATCACTGGGCAGCGGCGGCTTTGGCGGAGGCGGGGCTGGCGGAGGATTTGGCAAAGGCGTGGGCATGGGTGGCGCGGC
>JANOBO010000286.1:0-6759 GCA_031411695.1 Verrucomicrobiaceae bacterium | reverse complement strand
CAGTCGGCGAACTCCTCCTTGCTACGCACGTAGCCAGAACCGGGCACGCATTGCAGGGTGCCGTCCTTGACCACCCACTTCGTTGGCTCGCCGTTTTTGTCGGAGATCCACTTTGCGATCGTCGCCTCAGTGCCATCAAATAAAACCACCGCGTCAGATGGCGGCGCGCCTGGCTTCTCCTGCGAGCTGAATGTCGCAGGCTCCACGCGGGGCGGCTGCGGACGATTCATGTCATGAATGGCCCACGGGTGCGTGGCGTCCGGCGGATCACCGTAAAAAGCGCCGTCGGCATGGACTGTGGGAACGAGGAGAGGGAGCGCGCAGGCGGCGGCGGCAAGGGTGGTGGCTTTCATAGGCAGGGCGCGATTGTGGCGTGAGCGCGGCCGGCCCGCAAGCGGGACTCACGGCCAGATGCGGCGTCCCGTGTCACATCGCCGCGCGTCGGCGCTGCATCGCGAGAGGCAATGGCACCCCTCCATTTATCAATACCCACGCCTCTGTCTCACCTGCTAGCATGGGTCACTCTTATGGCCTCATTCCTCGGACTTCTTTTCTTCATCGGACTCCTCGTGCTAGTGTTTGTTCTCCCCATCCGCGCCGCCGTGCGCGCGTCAGACGCCATCCGGCGCGCGGACGCCGCATGGCGACGGCTCAACGAGCTGTCGGCTAACCTGCTCGAGCTTCAGGGGCGCGTCCGTGAAGTCGAACAGCGGCTCAAAGGGCCTGCTCCTGACGATGCGCGACCCATCCTCTCTTCCGACCCTGAAGCGCGGCCAGCTCCCAGCCCTATGTCCGCGCATGGAACAAGCGGATCACCCGCAATCGTGCCTCCTCCTCTTCCCTCCCCGACAACTCATCCTGCGCAGCCGTCCGGCCGTCCGCCATCACCCTCTCCGAATCTCGCCACCAGCCCGGCAGCCGAAGAGGAAGTCCGCACGTCCCCCCTGCCATCCCCAAGCTCGCGATTTCCCGCCGACCCGGCACCTCCGCGCGCCACGCCATCACCGCCGCCGCTGGTCCAGCGCCCCGTGATCAGTCTTGAGCAGTTCATGGGTGCCAAGTTCTTCGCGTGGATCGGCGGCCTCGCGCTCTTTCTCGGCGTCGTGTTCTTTGTGAAGCTCGCGTTCGAGCGCAATCTCATCCCGCCCGCCTTGCGCACCGCCATCGGATTTCTCACCGGCGCGGGGTTGCTCGTCGGCGGCGTGCTCACGCATCGCAGGAAGGCCTACATCGTTCTCGGCCAGACGCTCTGCGCCACGGGCACGCTCATTCTTTACGGCGTCACGTTTGCCGCGCACACGCTGTACAAATTCCCCGCCTTCGGCACAGGCTCGACCTTCCTCATCATGTCACTCATCACAGCGACCGCATTTCTGCTGGCGGTGCGGCTCGATGCGCGGGTGATCGCCATTCTCGGGATGGCTGGCGGCTTCCTCACGCCAGTCCTGGTTTCCACTGGGCAGGACAATCCATCCGGGCTTTTCAGCTACATCGCGCTGCTGGACATCGGCCTCATCGCCGTGGCCAAAAATCGTCGCTGGTTGTTTCTCAACGCGCTTGGAGCTGCGGGCACCATCTTCATTCAGGTGGGGTGGTTCGCGAGATTCTTCCATCGCGGTCACTACTTCGAAGGCGGCGCCACCTACATTCCGGTCCTCGTGTTTGTTTCCTTCGCGGCTCTGTTTCTCGGCGGAAGCTGGTGGGCGCGCAGACGCGATGCCGGCGATCTTTTCCCCGCCGCCTCCACGCTCGGACTTTGCGCCAGCGCGCTTTTCTTCGGCTTTTTGTTTCTGGATTACAGCACCATCACGGAGAGGCCGGCCCTGCTGTATGGCTATGTGTTTGCCATCAACGCCATCGCGCTCGCCGCAGCCGTCATCCAGCCGCGTCTGGTGCCCGCGCAGATCATCACGGCTGGCATCACCTTCATTCATCTGGCGTGGTGGACCGAGGCGCGGCTGACGACCGACCTGCTGCCCGCCGGCCTCGCGTGCTACCTGGTCTTTGGTGTGATGCACTCCGCGTTTCCCGTCCTCTGCCGACGCCTGCGCGCGGATGATGCGCCGCGACTGCCGTTCGGCCCGTGGATTCCGCTGCTCTCACTCGTGCTCATGCTGCTGCCTATCTTGAGTCTCGAGGCGGTGTCCATTGTCATCTGGCCCGCGATCCTGCTCGTCGATCTGCTTCTCATCGTGCTCGCCGTCCTCACAGCCGCGCTCGCGCCGGTGCTTGCGGCGTGCGTGCTCACCTTCGTTGCCGCAGGCCTGTGGCTGTTCAAGCTGCCGATAAACCCCGTCATCCTTTCGCCGTTCCTGCTCGTGGTGGGCTCGTTCAGCATCATCCTCGCGGCTGCGGGTTGCTGGCTCGCGCGGCGCATCGTGCCGCGCCAGATCGACGGCCCGGCCTCCCGGTTAAACGCAGACGCGCAGCTCGCCTCCGCATTGCCCGTCGTCTCGTCAGTGCTGCCGTTTCTCCTGCTCATCATGGCCGTCTCGCGCCTGCCGGTGTTGGTGCCCACGCCTGTGTTCGCCCTTGCGCTGCTGCTCGTGCTGGTGCTGCTCGGTCTCGCTAAAATCGCACGCCAGCCCCTACTTTGCATCGCCGCGCTCGGTTGCGTGCTCGCCTTGCAGGTCGCGTGGCACGTCCTGCGATTCGACCCCGCGCAGCCGGTTATCCCGCTCGCGTGGTATGCCGGGTTCGCCGCGCTGTTCATGGCTTACCCGTTCTTTTTCCGCACGACGTTTCGCGACAGCGTGCTGCCCTGGGCTGCATCCGCCCTCTCTGGCGTCGGCCACTTCTTCCTCATCTACGATGTCGTGAAGCGTGCGTACCCGAACAGCATGATGGGCATGCTGCCGGCGGTCTTCGTTCTCCCACCTCTCGCGGCACTCGCCTCGATCCTGCGCACGGCAAAGCCCGGCTACATCCGCGACACGCAGCTCGCCTGGTTCGGCGGTGTCGCGCTCTTTTTCATCACGCTTATCTTCCCGATCCAGTTCGACCGCCAGTGGCTCACTCTCGGCTGGGCGCTGGAGGGCGCGGCGCTGTGCTGGCTCTTCAATCACATTCCGCACCACGGGCTGCGCTACGTCGGCGTCGCATTGCTCGCAGCGGCGTTCGCGCGTCTCTCGCTGAATCCGGCTGTGCTCACCTACCATCCACGCAGCGGCACCCCCATCTTCAACTGGCATCTCTACGCCTACACTGTCGCCGCCGCCGCCCAGTTCGCCGGCGCGTGGTGGCTGCGCCCGCCAAATGACCGCATCCAGCATGTCAACGCGCGTGCCGTGCTCGCCACGCTCGGCGGCGTGCTGCTCTTCTTGCTGCTGAACATCGAGATCGCCGACTACTTCACGCCCGTCGGTGGAGAATTTGTCTCGTTCGACTTCAGCGCGAATTTCGGCCGCGACATGACGTGCAGCATCGCGTGGGCCCTGTTTGCGCTGCTGCTCATCATCATCGGCCTGTGGAAGCGCGTGAGCGGCGCGCGCTACGCCGGCATCGGCCTGCTGGCCATCACGCTGGGGAAGCTCTTCTTCCACGACCTCGCCGCCATCGGCAGCATCTACCGCATCGCCGCGCTCATCGTCGTGGCCATCATCGCCCTGGCGGCATCGTTCCTCTTCCAGCGGTTCTTTGATCAGGAGGAAAACAGGCAATAGCTTTGGCACCGCGCGCGAACATCCCGCTTGAACAATCCGCACGCCGCGCACCTTCCCAGACTGCCATGTCACTCCGCCAAACTTCGCTTCTCATCCCGCTGGTCTGCTCACTCGTCGCCATCACGGCCTCACTGCGTGCGGAAAGCAAACGGCCGAACGTCCTCTTCATCCTTTGCGATGATCTCCGCCCCGCCGCGCTCGGCTGCTACGGATCACCGCATGTGAAGACGCCGCACATCGACAGGCTCGCCAATCAAGGCGTGCGCTTTGAAAATGCCTTCTGCACCACCTCCCTCTGCTCACCGAGCCGCGCCTCCATCCTCAGCGGCCTCTACGCGCATGCGCATGGCGTGACGAACAACTTCACCGAGTATCCAAACGCGCTCGCCAGCTTTCCGAAGAACCTGCACGAGTCCGGCTACGAGACGGCCTACATCGGCAAGTGGCACATGGGCGAGGACAACGACGAGCCGCGGCCCGGCTTCGATTACTTCGTCACGCACAAGGGCCAGGGAAAATACTTCGACACCGAGTTCAACCTCAACGGCGCGAAGCGCGAGGTGAAGAAGGGCTACTACACCACCGTCGTCACCGACCTCGCGCTCGACTGGCTCGGCGCGCGGGATGCAAAGAAGCCGTGGTGCATGATGATCGGCCACAAGGCGCCGCACAGCTTCTACACGCCCGAGGACAAGTACGCGCACAGCTTTGACGACATCCGCGTCCCCTACCCTGACTCGGCCTTCCAGCTCGATGGCAAGCCCGGGTGGATCAAGGAGCGCATCAATACCTGGCACGGCATTTATGGGCCGCTCTTCGAGTGGCGAAAAAAATTCCCCGACGACAGCCCCGCAGCCGTGAAGGATTTCGAAAACATGGTGCACGGTTACTGGGGCACCATCCTCAGCGTCGATGACAGCATCGCGCGCATGAGAGCCTGGCTGGAGAAAACCCAGCAGCTCGACAACACGCTCATCGTCTTCATGGGCGATAACGGCCTGCTCGAAGGCGAGCACGGCATGGTGGACAAGCGCACTGCCCACGAGCCCTCCATCCGCATCCCCATCATCGCGCGCTATCCCGGCCTCGTCGCCACGGACAAGCCGAAGGTCATCAAGCAGATGGCCCTCACCATCGACATCGCGCCGAGCATTCTCGAGATCACCGGCGCGCCGCCGTTGAAGGACATCCACGGCCGCTCCTGGATGAAGCTCGCGCAGACCGGCACCGATCCCGACTGGCGCACCAGCTTCCTCTACGCGTGCAACTACGAGAAACAATTCCCCTACACCCCGAACGTCCGCGCCATCCGTACCGACGACTGGCTCTACTCCCACTATCCCCACGGCGATGGCAAGCCCGACCGCCACCAAGCCGAGCTGTATGACTTGCGCAGCGATCCGCTCGAACTGAAAAACCTCATCGATGACCCGAAGCACGCCGGCAAAGTCGCCGAGCTTAAGTCCGAACTCGTGCGGCAGATGAAGCAAACCGGCATCACCCCGGAGACCGACCAGATGCCCCTCGACGAAGGCATCAAGACCGCCCTGCCCGACGCGAAGATCCGCTGAGCGCCCCGTGGCGGCGGCCGCCGACGCGCTCCCTCACTCGTCCACCGCGAGCGACTCCGGCAGGGCGATCAACTCCGTCCCGCCCTCCGTCCGCCACACCACGCGCCCATCCTCGAGCACGCGCACCACCACGCCATGAGTCGAGCCGCGCAAGGTCTTCACCCGCGTGCCCGCCGTCAGGTCAGCCACAGCGCAAAGGCTCTCCACGATCTGGATCATCGACTCGCGATCCAGCACGCCCGCGATGTAGTGGGCGGTGGCGGAGGTCACTTCGCGAAGTCTTGGCGCAGGCAAGTCAGCTAGGACCGCGGCAATCAGGCGACGGCCGATGTCAGCAAACGTGTTGCCGTTGAAAAACAGGAATGGCGCCTTGCGATGGCAACTGCGCAGAAAGTCCAACGCCTCAGCCAATGTCACTTCTTGGTCTCGGAGGGCTTCCCAGCCTGCTGCGCACGCTCCGTGAGCCTCTGAATTAATGCCGTGTTGCGCGCCTCCTCGCTCACACGCTCCTCGATTGAAGCCGACGACAAGCTGCCAACTCCAGTTTTGGAGAAAAGCGGCTCGGCCTTGTAGCGGTGATTGTTCGCCACCACTTCTTCCAGGATGTCCTGTTCGGTGAGCTGGCTCAGCAGATCGAGGCGGAGTTTCATCGCGCATATCGTATCCTCACCGTTTCCGCTTGGCAAGGCAAGGCTCCCTGTGCCCGCCCGACCTTTTCAATCAAACCGGCATCATCCCCGAGACCGACAAGATGCCCCTCGACGAAGGCATCAAGACCGCCCTGCCCGACGCGAAGATTCGCTGAGCCGCGCAGCCCCGCAGCCGGGAGCACGGGCGGCCCGCCCGTCGTTTTTGGCGGCCCGCCAAAATCATCGAGCGCAGCGAGCCCAACCGCGCGGACTCGAAAAGCCCGAAGCGCGAGCGAGCACATCCAGCACCGAGGTCGAAACGGGGAAAAGCTTTCCTCACAGGCTAAGTCCCAGTGCGCACCACCGCGAATCGTCCAACATCCGTTATCATTGCGGCTTCGCGCAATGATAACCATGCTCGTTCGGCCTTGGTGGTGTTGTGATTACTTTCCATCATCTGACGGTGTTGCTGGCGATGCTAATTTGACTTCCACCTCATGTGATGGTGACGCTGGGCGAAAGAGTGGAAGTGCGTAAAACACAGCCGAGATGGCGAGTAACAATAACGATCCAGGAAGGGCAACGGCCACAAACATGGCAAAAACAGCGGACCTCGAGTGACGCAGAAGTGCAATCAGAGCCAAAGACAACGCCGCGACAATCCAACCCCATCTGCCAAGCAAAGCAAAAGCAGCGACAATGGCCCAGCCAATCCCCGTATCAGGCTCGGCTGCTAGCAGAGGTAAAAAAGCCTGAGATTCTCGCATCATGGGTTAGCCGAACAAGTGGATCACAAACCAAAATTGTCGGTTTGTCTGTGAGCTTCTTTATATCCGACACCCGCCAGCGTGGCGAGCTTGAGATGAGGTTTTGTTGGGGAGGCTGCGCTTGGGGTGG
>JANOBO010000285.1:0-19923 GCA_031411695.1 Verrucomicrobiaceae bacterium | reverse complement strand
CCGTCATTGAACCAACTGGTGCCATTGGATCCGCCCCATACGATCATTTCAGTGCCCGTCCACACCGCCGTGTGCCCGTTTCGCGCGGAGGGTGCGCCGGTGGTCGTCGTTGTCGCCCAGGTATTGCTCGTCGGATTGTAGCGCGCGCCGGTGTTCAGATTGATCCCGCCGACACCGCCCCAGATGATCATCTCCGTGCCTGTCCAGGCTGCGGAATGGAAGGACCGTGCAGCTGGCGCGCCATTGGCGCTCACCGCCGTCCAAGTGTTCGCCGCCGGATTGTAGCGCGCTCCGTCGCCAAAATTCGTGCCATTGAAGCCACCCCACACGATCATCTCGCTGCCGGTCCACACGGCCGTGTGATACTCGCGCGCGGCTGGGGCTGTCCCGCCCGCGCGCTGTTGCCAAGCCTCGGATGCCGTCACCGTGCCACCGATCCGGACGTAGCCCGCGTTAAGCAGGCTGGTGTTCTCCGTCGCGGACAAGACCAGGCCACCGCCCGCCACGCCGGTTTGACCGACACCATTGAGATTCGCCGCAGCCGCACCCACCGCGATGTTCGCGGACTGCACCGCTCCCGCGCCGAGCTGTGCGCTGCCCACCGCGCCGCTGGCGATGTTGGAAGATTGCACCGCGCCAGCACCGAGCTGTGCGCTCCCCACTGCGCCGCTGGCCAGTTGCGTGCTGCCCACGGCACCGCTCGCAATTTGCGCAGTGCCGACCGCGCCACTCGCGATCTTCGCGGTGGTGATCGCGCCGTCGGACACCGTCGCCGACATCATCGCGTAGCCCGTGGCGGCGATGCGCTGATCCGGCGTGAGGAGTTGCGAGCCGTTCACGCCATCATTCACCCACACGCGCAAATAGACGTCACTGTTGTTGAACACGCTGCTGGGGATCGCCGTCATGTGCAGCAGCGTGGCATCGCCGAGCAGCACGGAGTAGAGGCCCTTCGTGACCGTGAGTGGAACGCCAGTGCTCGGCTGTGAGCCTGCCACGCTCGTTCCGTCATTGCTCCAATAAGTGGTCGTGCCCGCCGCATTCACGAGCGCAAACCGGAACTGGCCCGGGCCGTCGAAGTTCACGGTGCCGACTGCAACGCGTCCTTGGTAATTGATCAGCGGCGGCACTTGAGCAATGACGAATGACGAATGCAGAATGACGAATGCGGCGAGGATGAGTTTTTTCATGTGACGGTGAAGGTGGGTTCCGCGAAGGAATCCCCGTCACGTGGAGTGAGGTTACAAATCGGGTTGAGAAAGCTGGCCGAAACCGAAATAGGTCCAAAGCTGTGCTGGATCAGTTCCACGGCGGCAGCTAGTTTGCTGGCGTGAACGAAGCTCACATCAAACCCCTGGCTGATGCGATCTACGCCGACAAGGTGCGGCGGGCGCGGGCGTTGACTGCGGGCGAGCGTATCGACACAGCCATCGAGTTGTTTGAAGGCGCGCTCGGGATGATGCGTGATGGATTGCGTGCGCAGTTTCCAGGAGCCGATGATGCCGCGTTGGAGATCACGCTGCGCAAGCGCTTGCGTCGTCTGCGCCAGATCGAAGAACAAGGGCTTTTCCAGAAGACATCGGCTTGAGTTATGAAGGACGGATACGAAGCCACTCGCCGCGTGATCGAGACCTTCTCGCGGTTGGGTGTCGCACACATGGTGGTGGGTGGTCTTTCCAGCAATGCCTACGGCATCCCGCGTGCCACGAAGGACGCCGACATCGTGCTCGCCGTCGATGCAAAGGCGCTGTTCGCAGCTGCGGAGGAATTGGGGTCTGATTTTGTGCTGGATGATCAGGGCAGCTTCGAAATGGTCACTGGCACCATGCGCTACCACTTGCGAGTGCCGAAGATCGCATTCGAGGTGGAGTTGTTCATGCTGAGTTCTGACGCGCATGATCAAGCGCGGTTTGCGCGGCGGCGTCTGGTCGTCTCAAAACAGATTGGCACTGACATCATGGTGCCACCGCCCGAGGACGTGATCGTTATGAAGCTGCGTTGGTTTAAGATCGCCAACCGTGGCAAGGACCGTGATGATGTTTGCAACATCATCGCCGTGCAGGGCGACGAGGCGCTCGACTGGGACTACATCCACCACTGGTGCGCGGAGCACGGCACACGGACGCTGCTCGATGAGATTCGTGCTTCGATCCCGCCGTTGGATTGATGTTGTTGAATCCATGACAAAGAGACCCTCATCGCGCGCCGCATTCCCCATCACCGCGTGGACACAAGTCCTCGCCGTGCAGTCGGATGCGCCGGAGGCTGCGACGGGGCTTGAGGAAATCTGCAAAGCCTACTGGCCCGCGATTTACACTTATCTGCGCGCGCTGGGCTGCGAGCGCGAGGAGGCGCGGGATCACACGCAGGATTTTTTGAGCGCATTCATCCAAGATGGCGGGCTGCATAAAGTCGCGCCAGAGCGCGGACGGCTGCGCAGCTACATGATGCAGGCGGTGCGCAATCATTTGTCCAACGCTCGGCGTGATGCGCGGCGCATGAAGCGGGGGGGCGGGCAGATGATCGTGTCGATGGATGAGATGGAGTCCTTCGATGTGCCTAGCCAGCCGGAGGTGGCAGATGCGTGGTTCGACCGGCGCTGGGCGTGGTCGGTGCTGCGGCGCGCGATGGAGCGGATGCAAGCGCGCTTTGCCGAGCGCGGGCGCGGTGAGTTGTTCGAGGCGCTGAAGCCCGGATTGGCGAATCCAGAAATGTTGAAACCTTACTCCGAGATCGGGGCTTCTCTGGGTATGAGCGAAGGCAATGTGAAGATCGAGATGCACCGCGCGCGCAAACGTTTGGCAGATGAACTGCATGCCGAGGTCGCGGCGACGCTCGATGTCGGCGGCGATGTCGAGGGCGAGCTGCGCTACTTGCTCACCGCGCTGGGCTAAGAATGACGAATGTCGAACGCCGAATGACGAATGAATGATCGTGACTGAACCAGTAAGCCAGGTGTGCCCGAGCTGTGGCACATCGCAGCCCGCGAGCTTGCTGGTGAACGGCCTGTGCCCGTCGTGCGTGGCGCGCAGCATGCAGTCGGGCTTGCTCGGCCTTCTCGATGAAGCACCGCCTGAAAAAGAAGCGGTGGCGCTGAACATCGACGGCTACGAGGTGCATGAACTCATCGGTGGCGGCGGCATGGGCGAGGTGTATCGCGCGACACGGCTCGCGGACCATGAAGTCGTCGCGATCAAGATAGTCGCAGGCCGGTTAACCCGAGATCCTGAGGTGACGGCACGCTTTGAGAACGAGGTGGCCGCCATTTCGCAGCTCGATCATCCAAACGCGGTGCATGTGATCGATCAAGGCGTAAGCGCGGATGGCCGGCATTACCTCGCCACTGAATTCGTCGATGGCTGTGATTTGCGCAGACTGATGCGCGCCGAGCGTCTGGAGCCGGAGCGCGCTTTTGTAATTTTTGCCAAGGTGTGCGCCGGTGTCGCACATGCGCATGAGCGCGGCATCATTCATCGCGACATCAAGCCAGCGAACATCTTGATCGGCCTCGACGGCACCGTGAAAGTCGCAGACTTCGGCCTTGCCAAAACGCTCGTCGATTCCTCCCACTGGTATGGCTTCACACAGACGCGCGACACCTTCGGCACGCCCTATTACATCGCGCCCGAAGTCACACGGCAGGCGGACAAAGCCGACGCGCGCTCCGATGTGTATGCGCTCGGCGTGCTGCTCTACGAGTTGCTCGCCGGTGCGGTGCCGATGGGGCAGTTCACTCTGCTCTCGCAACGCATTGCCATCGACAAGCGGATGGACGCGATCATTGCCGAAGCGCTCGCTGATGATCCTGGGCGCCGTACCGCGTCTGTGAATGCGCTTGCGGATGCGGTGGAAAAGATTGCCACGTCTCATGCCACGCGTCGTCGTCGATCACAGATCATGATGATGGTCGGCAGTGCGCTCGGCGTGCTCGTGCTCGGGGGCGCATTGGGCGCGTGGGTCATGGTGAAACGGCATCAAACCACCGTCCGGCCCGTGTTTGCCAAACCCGACAGCGCGACCCAGTCAAAGCCTTGGGAAAACAGTCTCGCCATGAAGTTCGTGCCTCTGCCGGGGAGAAACATCATGATGAGCATTTGGGAGACGCGCGTGCGCGACTACAAGACCTTCAGTGAGGCGGAGGTCGCCATGCGGGCGGACTGGCAGGTCGGCGCCGACAATCCGCGCCAGCAAAAAAACGATCTCAAAAAAGCCGCCAACAATCCCGACGACATGCGCGGTGACTTCGCCACCTGGGATGCACCCGGCTTTGCGCAGACGGCCGAAGATCCGGCCTGCGGCATCGACCTCGCCGATGCGCGCCTGTTTTGCTCCTGGCTCACCTGGCGCGAGCACCACGAAGGCAGGCTCACCAGCAGCCAGCGCTACCGCCTGCCAACAAACGAGGAATGGGGCGCCGCCGTGAGCCTCGCAGAACAGCAATGGCAGCAGGAAGATCAAAACGCACAGGCCAATTTCGCCGGCATCGAAGCGCATGACGCCGCCGCGTGGCCCGCCGACGCCGCCGTCCTCGCGCGGCGTGATCCCTTTCCGCGCACCGCGCCCGTCGGCAGCTTCAAGCCCAACGCACTCGGCCTCTATGACCTATTCGGCAACATCGCCGAGTGGGTCGATACCGCGAAGCCAACCCTTCGTGGGGATGTGAACAGCATCCCTTACGGAGTCTTCGGCGGCTCCTGGAGCACAGGTGCGCCGCACCGAGGCAAATGGGGCTATCGTGGTGCCCTCCGTCCGGGTCGCGCACAGGCGAACACCGGCTTTCGCATCGTGCTCGATCTCCAGGCAAATGCGGCGCCGCGCGTGCTGGATCCGATTTCGCCTGAAGAACGTTAGTTCAGCGCTTGGCATGGAAGCGCCAGCAAACGCAAACGGCACCAGGAAGGTCGGCCACCTCATTTACACCCGTGGCAGCGCGCAATTCGGGGCCACCAAGTCATCGAAGCGTCCTCTTGTTGTGTCTTCAACTATGCAAGGCATTACACACACCCTTCTGCATCACCTCGTTCCTTGACGATTCCTCACCCATGGGCTACCGCTGCCGCCCTCAAAAACCCCACACAACAAGACAACAAGCATCATGGTCAAAATCGGCATCAATGGTTTCGGACGCATCGGACGTCTCGTGTTTCGCGCAATCTGTGATCAGGGCCTGCTTGGCAAGGAGATCGATGTCGTGGCGGTGAACGACCTCGTGCCTGCGGACAACCTCGCCTACCTCGTGAAGTATGACTCCACGCAGGGCAAAGCCCGCGAGAATGTCTCGTCCAAAAAGTCCAGCCCTGAACTGGAAGAGGACGACATCTTGGTCGTCGATGGCCATGAGATCAAATGCCTCGCCGTGCGCGAAGGCCCCACCGCGCTGCCTTGGAAAGCTCTCGGCGTGGACATCGTCATCGAGTCCACGGGACTCTTCACCGAGCGCAGCAAGGCCCAGGGGCACATCGACGCTGGCGCGAAGAAGGTCATCATTTCCGCCCCCGGCAAAGATGAGGACATCACCATCGTGATGGGTGTGAACCACGAGAAGTATGATGCAGCCAAGCATCATGTCGTGTCGAACGCGAGCTGCACCACGAACTGCCTCGCCCCCGTCGTTCACGTTCTTCTCAAGGAAGGATTCGGCGTCGCCGAAGGCCTCATGACCACCATCCACAGCTACACCGCCACGCAGAAGACGGTGGACGGCCCGAGCAAGAAGGATTGGAAAGGTGGCCGCAGCGCCGCCATCAACATCATCCCAAGTGGTACCGGCGCAGCAAAGGCCGTTGGCCTCGCGATTCCCGAAGTGAAAGGCAAGCTCACCGGCATGTCTTTCCGCGTGCCGACTCCGACCGTCTCCGTGGTCGATCTCACCGTGAAGACTGAGAAGGAAACGAGCTACAAGGAAATCAGCGCAGCCATGAAGAAGGCCAGCGAGACCTACCTCAAGGGCATCCTCGGCTGGACGGCTGACGAGGTCGTCAGCACCGACTTCATCCACGATCCGAGCAGCTCCGTCTTTGACGCCGGCAGCGGTCTCGAGCTTAACAGCAAGTTCTTCAAGCTCGTGAGCTGGTACGACAACGAGTGGGGCTACAGCAACCGCGTGGTCGATCTCGTCAAGTACATCGTCAGCAAGGGACTGTAAAGCTTCCGCCGCTGACTCCGACTTTAGCGGGCCGGTTCTCCATGCGAGACCGGCCCGTTTTGCATCTACCCGCCTTTGCGTGGCATCACCGCGTGCTGCTGGCGGTTCTTCAGAATGCTGCCTGAAGGCAGCACGCCTCCGAAATTGGTGAGCGGATACACGATGCTCTTCCGGCCGATGATGCTGCCGGGATTGATCACGCTGTTGCAGCCGATCTCCGCGTGGTCCCCGATGATCGAGCCGAATTTCCGCAGGCCCGTCGAGACATCCTTGTCCCCATGATGAATGATCACCTCCTTGCGGTCGAGCCGCGTGTTGGACAAGATCGCGCCGGCGCCGAGATGCGCCTTGTAGCCGAGGATCGAATCCCCCACGTAATTGAAGTGCGGCACCTCGCATTGGTCGAAGACGATGCAGTTCTTGAACTCGGAGGAATTGCCCACCACCACGCCGTCACCGATGATGACATTCTCGCGGATGTAGGCGCCAGAGCGGATCTGGCAGTTCTTGCCGATCCAGCACGGGCCTTTGATCACCGCGTTCGGCTCGATGACGGTGTCCTCATCGATGAAGACATTCTCACCGACATAGGCCCATGACACATTCTGCGCGCGCTCCACGGCCTGAAGCCGGAAGTCGAGATAAGTCTCGATGCGTGTGAGGGCCACCCAGGCGTCCTCGTCCTCCTTGAAAAGATGGGCGTGGTTCGTGTGGGAGAGATCGAGGTAATCGTCGGCGCGGAACATGAGTGGGAGCGGATGAGGTGCGCCGGCGCGGCAGGGTCACACGGTCAGGATTTCCTTCTCCTTGCTGATCACGTGCTGGTCGATCTCGGCCACCTTTTTGTCGGTCAGGGTCTGCACTTCCTTTTCCAGGCGGTGCAAATCATCCTCGGTGATGGCGCCGTCCTTCTCGCCTTTCTTGAGCGCCTCGATGGCATCGCGCCGGACAGAGCGGACGCGGACGCGGGACTCCTCGGCCATCTGCTTGACGGACTTCATCATCTGCTCACGCCGCTCCTGCGAGAGGACGGGGATGGGGAGGCGGATGACCTTGCCCTCGATCGAGCCGTTCAAACCCAGGCGCGATTCGCGGATGGCCCGGTCAATGTCCTGAAGCGTGCCGGGATCAAACGGCTCGATGCGGATCAGGCGCGCGTCCGGCGTGGTGATCATCGCGAGTTGTTTCAGCTTCATGTGGCTGCCGTAACTGTGGACATGCACGTCCAGATTCTCGACCAGCGCGGGATTAGCCTTGCCGGTGCGCACGGCGGCAAACTCGTGGATGGCGTACTCGACGGCCTTCGTCATGGCCTCTTCGGTCTCCATCATCGTCATTTCGGGGTCCATTGAGATATTTCAGATTCAGATTTGAAATGCAAAATGTCAGATCATCCCTCGGCGGTCACCAACGTGCCGATCACCTCGCCCGTCAGCGCGCGGCGGATGTTGTCGGGCTCGACCATGCTGAAGACGACGATGGGCATGTTGTTCTCCATGCAGAGTGAGAAGGCCGTGGCGTCCATCACCTTGAGCTGGCGCGTCAGCGCTTCCTGAAAGGAGATGTGCTCAAAGCGCTTCGCATCCGGCTTCTTCTTCGGATCCGCGTCGTAGATGCCATCGACCTTGGTGGCCTTCAGCACGACATCCGCGCCCATCTCGCTGGCGCGCAACGCGGCGGTGGTGTCGGTGGAGAAAAAAGGATTGCCCGTGCCAGCGGCGAAAATCACCACGCGGCCCAGCTCCATGTGCCGCATCGCCACGCGGCGGATGAAGGGCTCGGCCACATTCTTCATCTCGATGGCCGACTGCACGCGCGTCGGCACATCCATCGCCTCCAGCATGCTCTGCACGGCCAGCGAGTTCATCACTGTGGCCAGCATGCCCATGTAGTCCGCAGTCGCGCGCTCCATGCCGCGATTGCTCGCGCTCACGCCGCGCCAAAAATTTCCTCCGCCGACGACGAGCGCGATCTCGAGGCCGGTCTGGTGCGCCTGCTTGATCTGCGCGGCGATGTCCTCAACGATGGGCGGCGAGATGTTGTCCGCATTGCCCGGCTCACGAAGCGCCTCACCGCTCAATTTGAGGAGAACGCGTCGGAATTTTCGTTTGCCAGAAGAAGGATCGCCCATGTTTGCCGCTTTGAGTTGGCCCATCAAACATGAAGAGCCGCCGGATGCAACGGGCAAATCAAACGCACGGCGGGGATCACATCAGGTTCACTTTACCTCACGCATCCGCACAAAAGCCACATGCCGCACATCGGGAGACGCGATGCCGGGCGGCGTGCGAAGGCCGAGACAGAGCGGCTCTCCCGGCACCAGCGTGTGCTCGCCTTCCCAAGCTTCGACAAAGCGCAGCGCTTCCGGGTAGTTCTCCTCACCGTGCTTTCGGTAGTGATCGATCAGCGACTGCAACGTCGGCTCTACAGGCAGCGCGGTCGTGTGCGTGAACTTCTGTTTCATCCGCAGCGCACCTTGCGGCACATGAACCTCGGCTTCATCCGGCGTGGTGAGTTCCACCTCCCACTGACTCCCTGCAGCGATGACATCGAGTCCGGTGGGCCGCATGCAATTCGGGGCGCCGTCCTGCGGCGGATCGAATTCCATCGCCGTCATCACCTCCTCCTGAATCGCGAGAGTGGCGTGGCCCTGTTTGGCGATCATCACCGAGAGATGCGCGACGATGCCGGATGTCCCGGCCTTCACCCGATCCGTAAGCGTGGAGAAGAGCTTTCGGTCGGACTCATGGAAGAGATCCTCGCCGGATGCCCGCCACTGCGCTTCCTCGCTCGCAGGCACTTCAAAAACGATGAGCTCAGCCTCGCAATACGATCTCACGGTTTGAGGATCAGCGGGAGGGGCAACACCGGCGGCCGGAAACGTGTCGCGTCGCGCGAAGACCAGGATGGTCTGCGTCGCGGAGAGGCCGTTGCCGTCCATGCAGGCGGGCACATGCAGGATGCCGAGCAAGCGCGTGCCGTTTTGCGGCAGCACCGTTTCCGAGCGCAGCTTGAGGTCGCGGAACTGGGGCTCATGCATGACCACGGACGGATCATCGAGCGAGAGCTGCCAGGTCGTCCGGCCGGGAGGCGTGAGACTGTGTTGAAGCGAGTACGCGACGAGGTTGCCGGCGTATGCCTCGGCCACGAGACTCGTGCCAACCGCTCGCCAGTCCCACGCGGAGGGAACGCTCGGCATCTCGGTCGGGTAGTTGTGCTGGCGCGCGCTCACGGTCGTCAAAGCATCACCGAGCCCGGCTGCTCCGCTTGTGGAGAAGCGCACCTGCGCCTTCCCCGATTTCACCTCGCCGAGCAGACCTTGCAGCAAGACCTCATCACCCGCGCCATCGCGTTGCAGCGATAATTCGAGAGCCTTCCCCGCATCGATGCTGATGCCGATCAACGTCGTGCGCGACATCGCGGTCGGCCCGTTCGCAAGGTCGGCCTTGGGAAGGTTGTGATCATCCGCGGAAACCAGGCGCGCTTCGAACACATCGAGCCAGCGCCCTTTCCGCTTGCCCGGCCATACTTGGTCCGCAGGCGGCAGCATGGCGACGATGGTGGGTTCTTCGTTTGTGAGCCAGATCTTGCCCGTGAACGACTCTTCAAACGTGTCGCGCCAGTCCATCCAGCCGTGGATCGGCTGCGCCTTCTCCAGCCAAGAGGCAGGCCATTTCACCACCAGCGGAGCGCGGAGCGCGAATGTCGTTTTCCACTCCGCGCTCGCGCGACCGTCGAAGAACATCGGACTGAGCGCGGTGAGGCGGCACTCGATGGATGTGCCGACGAGCTTCTCCTCAAATGCGGCGGGAGTCAGCCACAACCGGTCAAGGTCTTGATCGCTCTCTGTCGGAATCCACGCGCGCCGGCCGGAGCTGACGCTCAGCGGCTCGCGATCATCCGCCGCCGTCGTGACCTCCGACACGATGGTCGCATCACCCTGCCGCACCCATTTCCAAAGCTGCGCGGAAATCTCCTCATCCGTGCGATGCGCGGTGCTGAGCAGCTCGATCACCTCCAGTTCCGGCGCGCGGATCACCGTCTGCCGCAGTTCGATCAGCGGCGTCTTTGCGGACAAGGGCCAAGCGGTGAGGGCGCTGACGAGGAGACAGCATCGGGCGGTGGTCTTCATGATTCCTTTTCGTGGATAAAGATCACGTGCCGCATCGCAGGCGCAGTCTCACCTTCGGGCGCGGGATAGAAGATCGATGCCACCAGCCGCTTGAGATTGCCCGGCACCGAGATCTGCCCTGTCCATTCGATCCGCTCGAACTGCGGATGCTCGACGGCCTGCACTTCACGCTGCGCACCCTCGGCTGCCGCGGCGTAGTTGAACTTCTTCATCACCAGCGCCGTCACGTCGTGGCTGATCCTGAGCTTCACCTCGGGCGCGAAGTGATCGTCGGGCTCCGGCTCCAGCGTTGCTCGAATCCGCGTGCCGATAAAATGCCTCGTCTTCTTGTCGGGAACCAGCTTTGGCTCACGCGCGTCAGTCTCATTCCAGCTCGTGACGAAGTCCTTCTCGTCGCCCTTGCTCCACTCGACGGGCTCGTCTGCGGTGAGTTTCATCTCGGCACTCACCGTCCGCTGCACGCGCCCGGCCTTGGCCCCGGTGTCGAGGCTTTGCCACAGCCCCCGGCGTGCCGCATCATTTTCGTCCGCGATCTTCAGCCACGACTCGTTCGTCAGCGAGAAAACCGTCACGACGAAGGTCCGCGGCTCAGTCTCCCGCGCGCCGGAGCAGCCGAGGCACACCACCAGGACCGCCAAACAGAGCGCGCCAGTTTGCATCATGGGCTGAGCATGAGCGTCGCGGCCTGTTCGTGGCAAGGGAAAAATCGCCTGAGCAAAACGCGCGGCCAAGCATCAATCCCACGTCGCGCGCGCCTCACGCCTTCGCCGCACCCAGAACGGCAGATACAGCGCCGAGTAGAGCAGCAAGGCCAGCAGCCAGAGCGATCCCAGATACCACGGCCACGGGCCGAGGTGATCCATCACGCTCGCAGTTGGCGGCTTGGCAGCGAGGAAGCCGTAGTTTGTGCCCAGCAGCACGTTCAGCCCGCCGACGATGGCAGAATACAGCGTGGTGGCGATCATCATGCGCCCGACCGCGCCGGGCAGCGGGGCGCGGCGCATACCGAGCACGACGTAGAGCGCGGCGATGACCACCGCGCCGTGACCGCCGAAGAAAATGAAGAAGCGCGGATCGGGCAAATCCTCCCGCAAGGCCGGCGTGATCAGGGCCTGCAGCGTGCCGGCGAGGCCGAAGAAGTACGTGATCTCGCAGAGCCACTGACGGCGTGTGAGCAACGCCGCAGCGCCCGCCATCGCGGCCAAATCGCAATAGTGAAGCGGAAGTGCCGACTGGCGGTCAAACGCGCCCGTGATCACCTGCACCCCGAGCTTGCCGAACGGAAACAGAAGCAGAACCGCAGCGAGGAGCCGCTCGTAAACCAGAGTGGTCGAACCGCGCGGGGTCCGCCGCGCCTGTCGGATCACGAGCGCGGCGGCTCCGAAGATGACGATGAGCGCCCCCCAGTGAGAAGGGCCGTTGCCATGGAAGGGAGCCGGCGGGTTCATCAACGACACCCCGGACTATGAGCCGCGTCCGCAAACTCTCGAACAAAAAAGCACCGCGCCCGCCCGCCCGGACCGCGCGGCGGCTGAGCCTGCCTCGGTTCATTCGGCGTGCGCCTTTGCAAAATGTGCGGAATGCCGGGCTTCCGGGCCGGGTGCCCGACCGGGTGAAAAACTGGAAAACCGGGGTTGTCACGGGATGAATCAGTGGGTAGGCAGTGGGCACACGGGAGATCGCCCCATCATGGCCGCCTCCGGAACCACCCAAACAACCAAAAACATGTCCACTCCTGAAGCACCCAAGAAGAGAAAGCCAAATCCAGCTCTCATGAAGCCAGTCCAGCCTGACGAAGCGCTGTCGGTCATCGTGGGCTCCACTCCCCTCTCGCGTGGCGAGCTGACCAAGAAGCTGTGGGAATACATCAAGAAGAACGGCCTCCAGGACCAGGCGAAGAAGACCATGATCAATGCGGACGACGCGCTGAAGGTCATTTTCAACGGCAAGGGCCAGGTCAGCATGTTCGAGATGACGAAGCTCGTCTCCGCGCATGTGAAATAAGCACGCTTTTGACTCCGGGCCGCTGGCATCACGCCAGCGGCCTTTTTCTTTGGCAGGATGGCCGCGATCTCGCGCGCGGTTTTGCCGGCCGCCCCGGCCTACTTTCCGGCCGTGCTGATGTCGTCCGGCTTCACAGCCAGGATGGAGCAGTGTGCGTGCTGTACGATTTTCTCCGCTGTCGTGCCCATGAGCAGCTCACGCAGGCCGGTCTTCCCACGCGTGCCCAGCACGACAAGGCCCGCCTTCGTCTCCTCCGCATGCTCGAGGATGGTTTCGCGGATGTTCACCCGTTCCATCACCAGCGTGCGCACGTTCACCTCGCCTTTGGTGCGGACCAAAGGTTCCACAAACTTTTCCAAGTCCTTCTGCCAGATCTTCATCGCGCCTTCATCCGGATCGGCAGGCAAGGGCGGGGCGTAGCCGCCGTAGTCCAGCGAGAGAGCGAGCGCCGACTGATAAATGTAGAGGCAGTCCACGTCCGCCTTGTCCTGGGCGGCGATGTGCAGCGCGGACTGCACGGCCTTTGCGGAGTTTTCAGAGAAGTCCACGCAGGCCACGATGTGCTTGAAGGGTCCCTGAGAATCCTCACGCACGACCATGACGTCGATGGGCGCCTTCCTCACACACCTTGCGGCGATGGTGCCGATGCGGTTCACGCCACCCTTCGACCCCTTCGCGCCCATGATCAGCAAGTCCGCGCCGTGCGCCTTGCAGGCATCCACCAGACCGGTGAAGGGATGCCCCACGCGGACCTCCACGACGACCTGCGCGCCACCCGCATCCGACTCCACCACAAACTTCCCGAGCCGCTCCCGCCAGTCCGCGCGCACCGCCGCATCGTCGGCGGAGAGCGCCTTCTTCAACTCGTGAAACAGAAACTCATCCATCACATGCACCGCCGTCACGGCCGCCTGATCCATGGACGCGCGCCTCACGGCCTCCCGCAACGCGGTGCGGCACGACGGGGTGAAATCGATGCCGACGATGATGTGCTTGTAGGTTTTCATGGCGTGCGAGGGTGGAGGGCTGGTAGAAATCCATCCTACCGCTGCCGTCCGCGCAAAGCCAATCACACATTGCGCGCGAGTCGCCGAATTTTGCGCTCACTGGCGGAAGGAAGGAGCTCACCGGGCTGGGGCACTGGCCTACACCGCAGGGGCGGGACGCGGCGGCTTACTCGGGGGCGGCGAGCTTGTGATAGGCTCTGAAGCGCGCGTAGCCTTCCTCGCCCATGTAGCGGCGGATGAGCTTTGGCTCGGCTGTCGTCATGTCGCAGATGATGAAGGCGACGACGGCGTTGCTGTGATTTTTCCACACGCCGAAGTTCAGGAGCTTCGCGTTCATGCGGATGTAGTGCCGGAGCAGCACGGGCACGCCCTTGCCGTCCGGCTCGAGGCTGGTGACGAGGGTGGAGACGTCCTCCACGTCCTGCACGAGAGCGCCGATCTCATCGGGAGTGATGCCATTGAGACGCACGCCTTCAAAGGGACTCTGGGACTCCACCTGCACGGAGAGCCGGGGGTCCCCGAATTGTGACCGCAGCAGGTCGATGATCAAGGTGCGCGAGGCTGCGGAGTACTCGCCACCCTGGCTCACGCCGACGGAGCCGAAGAAGATGTTGTAGCGGGGCTCCCTCGCCGCGAACGCGATGATGCCGCCCCAGAGCAGGAGCAGCGAGCTGTAGTTTTTCTGATACTCCGGCAGCACGTAGGAGCGGCCTAGCTCGATGCCGGGATTCAGCCGCTCGACAAATGCCGGCTTGAAGTGGAACAGGCCCGCGCACACCAAGCCCTGCGTGCCGTGCTTGGCGATGATCTCGTCGGCGCGGCCAATGCGATACGCGCCGACGATCGCGCGGTCCTTCCGGTTCCAGAGGAAAAGATGCTCGTAGTACTCGTCCTGCGGCGCGAGGTCGAGGGGCTTCAGCGTCCCGCCGCCTGCGGCACGGAAGCTGATCTCGCGGCCGCGCCCGATCTCGCGGATCACATTGGGGAGCTGCCCGTGCTTCGCCATGTACACTTCCGACTCGCCCTGCTTCAGTAGCAGCGCGCTCTCCGGCAGCGCCGCGATGTCGGCCTCGAGCAGATCGGGCGGCACGGGATCGATCACGAGCTCGGCGCGCTTGTTTTTGTCTGCGAGCGCGGTCGAGATCGAGGCGGCGGAGGCGCGTGGGCGGTTGCCGATGAAGTAAGTCGTCACGCGCAGAAACCGGATCATGTCATCATCCGAAGGAAATCTCTTGAGCCGGTTGGCCGGGATGGGCGTGCCGACATGCACACGCACGGGCACGCCCGAGCGGCCCTTGCGCAAAAACTCACGCGGCAGCAAGATCGTGCGCAGCAGCGGATGGATCATGCCTGCGACGTTGAACAGCCGGCTGTTTCCGCCCTCGATGAACACCGGCACCACGGCCGCACCGGTCCTGCGGATCAAGGCGGCGATGTGCGGCACCCACTCCGCGTCGGCGATCTCCCCGCGATGCCACTGATAGTGCGAGACCTTGTTGCCAGGGAAAGCGGCCAGCAGTCCGCCCGCCTTCAGGTGCTTCAGGCTTTCGCGCAAAGGGGCGATGTTGTGCGCGGCGGGCTTCGACGCGGCGAAGGGATCGACGAAGATCATGTGATGCTCCGCAAAGCGGATCTTCTTCAAAAGGAAATTCGCCATCAGCCTCACATCCGTGCGCCTGCGACGGAGCAGAGCCCCGAGGATGATGCCATCGAGACCGCCGAGTGGATGATTCGACACCACGACGACAGGCCCCGTGCCAGGGATGCGTTGGAGATCGGAGTCGGACACCTCGTAGCGGCAGCCGAGCACCTCGAGGGTGCGGGAGAAAAAAGTTTCCGGCGTGGCCGTCATCGCCACCTCGTCATGCACGCGGTTCACCTCACCGATGGCGAAGAGGCGGTTCATCACCGGGCCGAGCACGGGCATGAGCACCTTGAGGACAGCGTTCGGCACACGCGTCAGATCGACGAGCGGCTCCGGTCGGATCGGATTGGCTGGTGGTTGGCCCATGTGGAGGTGATGCAATTCCATGCATCGTCCATGGTTCTCGTCTGCCTTTTCTTGTGCGGAATATCAAGCAATTGTTTTCCACGGGAGCCCGCGCTGCAAAAGCCGGTGGGCGCGGCGCGCACATCATCGAAAAGCTTGCGGCTCCCCCAAACTGTCGGCTACTTGTCGCGCCCCGCGTTTGTCCATGCCTACCCCCGCAGATTCAGCCAGCCAGCCAGCCGTTCTCCTCGAGATTGACAACGTGCAGCGTGAGTTTGACGGCGGTCATGTGCTGGCTCTGCGCGGCGTGAGCCTTCGGATTCATGAGGGCGAGTTCCTGGCCATCATCGGCTCCAGCGGCAGCGGAAAATCCACCCTGCTCAATCTCCTGGGTGCGCTGGACGTGCCGGACAGCGGCGCCATCCGCTTTCGCGGCGAGCAGGTGTCGCAGCTCGCAAATCCCGCGAGGTTCCGCGCGCGGAACATCGGCTTCATCTTTCAGTCCTTTCATCTGCTCCCGACGCTGACCGCGCTGGAGAACGTGCAGGTGCCGATGTTCGAGATGGGCTGGGCCGTGCGTGAGAGGCAGCGGCGCGCGCGCGAGCTGCTCGAGGCGGTGTCGATGGGCCACCGGCTCGACCACTTGCCCGCCAAGCTTTCCGGCGGTGAGCGCCAGCGCGTGGCCATCGCGCGCAGCCTCGCGAATGATCCCAGCATCCTTCTCGCGGACGAGCCCACGGGCAATCTCGACACGGCAAACTCCGACCAGATCATGAGCCTGCTGAAGACCGTGCACCGTGAGAAAAGGAACACCATGATCATCGTCACGCACGACATGGATGTGGCGCGCACGGCCGACCGCATCGTCACCATGCGGGACGGGCAGGTGGTTTCCGACGAGCGCGTGCTGCATCCGGCGCAGGTTCCAGCGTGACTTTTCCAGCCGATGACCTTCCTCCAGTTCACCATCAAAAACCTCTCGCGCCGGCCCATGCGCACAGCGCTCACCGTCATGGGCATCGGCGTGGGCATCGGCGCCGTCGTCGCGCTGCTCGGCCTGGCGTGGGGGCTGCAGGAAAGCTGGGATGACGCGATGAAGGCCCGGCAGACCGATCTCGTCGTGCGCAAGGCTGGCGGTAACTTTCTTCTCGCGCAGCCTTTTGAGGAGTCGATCGGCGGACAGGTCGCCAAGATCCCCGGCGTGGCCGCCACCGCAGGCCTGTTGGTCGAGGCGCTGAGCATCGAGGAGGTGCCGGTGATGGTCGTCTCGGGCCGGCAATGGAAGAGTTTTCTTTGGGACTCTGTCGATCTTGTGGAGGGCCGCCTTCCGACTACAGGCGATGAACGCGCCGTCGTGCTCGGGAAGCTGGCCGCTGATAGCCTCAAGAAAAAGCCGGGCGACACGGTCACCATCGAAGTGGAGGAGTTCGAGGTCGTCGGCATCGTCGATGGCCATGCCGTGGTGGAGAACGGCTCCATCATGATGTCGCTGTCCGTGCTGCAGGATCTCATGCAGAAGAAGGGCATGGTGAGCTTTTTCAACGTGCGCGTGACGCCCGGCACCCAAGATCAGGCGGCGGTGGCCAGCGCCATTGAGGCGGGCGTGCCCGGCTGCCAGGTGGACCTCGCCGCCGATCTGGCCGGCAACAATCAAGGCCTGCAGATCTTCGAGGCGATGAACTACGGCACGTCCGCCATCGCACTGCTGGTCGGCACGTTCGGCGTGATGAACACGATGTTCATGAGCGTCTTCGAGCGCACGCGCGAGATCGGCATCCTCATCGCGCTCGGCTGGCGCAGGTCGCGCATCCTGCTGATGATTTTGTGGGAGTCCATCGCGCTGTGCCTCGCCGCAGGCGTGATGGGCATCGTCTTTGGCGTGGTGCTGCTGAAGATTCTCGCCGCCACGCCTTGGATGAGGGGCCGGCTGGAGCCGCACATCGGCCTCGATCTCATGGGCCTGGCGCTCGGCATCGCCATCATCGTCGGACTCGCCAGCGGACTCTACCCAGCGCTGCAATGCACGCGCATCAATCCGAGCGAGGCCATTCGTTAGCGCCCTGATTCTTCAAACCCGCCCTTCTCCATGAAACTCATCGCCATCGTCTGCGCATTGCTTCCAGCCTTGCTTCCTGCCCAGGAGAAAAACTACACAGCCGCCCAATTGCTCGCCGCCGTGAAGGCCGCCAAGCCGGCCGGCAATCTCTATGCCAGGCTGCGCATGGAGCACCGTGAGGCCGGCGGTAAGCCGGCCGTGCTCCAAGCGCAATTGAAACGCCGCTCCGCCATCGATGGCGGAAGCGACACGCTCTACCAGCTCCTGTTTCCGAAAGAGCGCAAAGGCGAGTCGCTGCTCCTCCGTGTGAAGGATGGCACTTTCAGCGGTTCCATTTTCTTGCCCGGCCAGCCCATCCGCGCGCTCAAGGCGGCGGAGCGCGCGTCCGGGATCTTCGGCACCGCTCTGACGATTGACGACGCCATCGCCGAGTTCCTCGACTGGCCGCAGCAGACCATCGCCGGCAAGGAAAAGGAAGGTGGCGTGGTGTGCACGATCATCGAATCGCGCGCGCCAAAATCTTCGTCATCGCCCGTCACGCGCGTGAAGAGCTGGATCGACGAGTCACGGCTGACCGCGATGAAGGCTGAGTTTTTCAAATCGGGCGAACAGCCCGCGCGCACGGTGGTCACGCACAAGGTGATGCGCGGCAGCAGCGGCTACTACGCGCCGGTGAGCTTCACCGTGACGAACCATGCCACGGGAGCCAGCACACGGGTGGATGGTGTCCGCTCCGACCACGACGTGACGTTCGCGGACGCCGACTTCACAGCAGCGGCGCTGGAGATCATCACCACTCCCCCCGGGAAATAGAACCCCGGCAACCGCGAAACCCTCCCGCTCCGCACCGATGTACCGCACCGCGCCGCTCTCCACCACGAAGATGCCGCCGGGCATCCCGCACATCATCGGCAACGAGTTTGCCGAGCGCTTCAGCTTCTACGGGATGCGCGCCATTCTCATGGTCTTCATGACCACGGCGATGATGACGCACAGCGGTGCAAAGGATCTGATGAGCGAGGCCGAGGCATCGAAGTGGGTTCACGCCTTCATCTCGGCGGTCTATTTCACGCCGCTGATCGGCGCGCTCATCGCCGACCTCTGGCTCGGCAAATACAAAACGATCATCGGCCTCTCGCTCGTCTATTGCCTCGGCCATCTCGCGCTGGCGCTGGACAATACCCGCACCGGTCTCTTTCTCGGCCTCACGCTCATCGCCATCGGTTCCGGCGGCATCAAGCCCTGCGTGTCGGCACATGTGGGCGATCAGTTCGGGCAGAGCAACGCGGGCTTGCTCCCGCGCATCTACAACTGGTTCTACTTCGCCATCAATTCAGGCTCGCTGCTTTCGATGATCATCACGCCGTGGCTGCTCGCGCACTACGGCCCGCATGTCGCGTTCGCACTGCCTGGCGTGCTCATGTTCATCGCCACCATCCTGTTTTGGATGGGCCGCAACGACTTCGCGCACATCCCGCCAGAGCCGAAGAGATTCGTCGAGGAGCTGTTCCAGCCCGCGTTTCTGAAATCACTCGCCGGACTCGCGGTCATCTATGTTTTCGTCGCCATGTTCTGGTCCCTCTTCGACCAGACAGCCTCGCGCTGGGTCACGCAGGCGGAGAGGATGGATCTCCACTTCTTCGGCTGGGAGGTGCTGCCATCACAATTGCAGAGCATCAACCCGCTCCTCGTCGTCACGCTCATCCCGCTGTTCTCGCTCTGGCTGTATCCCACCCTCGGCCGGGTGGTGGAGATCACGCCGTTGAGAAAACTTTCCGTCGGCTTCTTTGTGGCCATTCCGTCCTTCATCATCCCGGCGTGGATCGAAACACAGATCGCCGCCGGCGCGCTCCCGAGCGTGTGGTGGCAGATCCTTGCGTACGTCTTCATCACCGCCGCTGAGATCCTGATTTCCATCACCTGCCTCGAGTTTTCCTACACCCAGGCGCCTCCGCGCTTGAAGTCCTTCGTGATGGGACTTTTCCTCTGCAGCGTCTCGCTCGGCAACCTCTTCACCGCCGGAGTGAATGCGTGGATCGAGCACAGCAAAGGCGGCTCCGCACTCGACGGCGCGGCCTACTACTGGTTCTTCGTGAAATGCATCTCCGTCACCGCCGTCCTGTTCATCTTTGTGGCGAAGTTTTACAGGGGGCAGACGCACCTGCAGGAGGAGAAGGCGGCCTGACGCCTGATTGACCTCAGGAACCCGCGCGGGTAGAATCCGGCCCCATGAGCACAGCACTCAAAGTCCTGCCGCCTCCGCAACGCCTGCTTACCTGGGATGAGTACGAGAAGGCCGAACTCAAGAGCGAGGTGCGGCATGAGTTCGCCGCCGGCCGGCTTTATGCGATGGCCGGGGCGACACGGAATCACAACCGCATCGCGCTCGCTACGGCGTCAGCCCTCCATCAACTGCTGCGCGGCAAATCGTGCGAAGCTTTCATCGCCGACATGAAGCTCCGCATCGACGTGCATCAGGAGCAGTTCGGCTACTATCCCGATGTCATGGTGGTTTGCGACAAGAGCGACCGTCATCCGCTGCACACCACCAAGCCCGCCGTGGTGTTCGAGGTATTGTCCAAATCCACC
>JANOBO010000284.1:0-22375 GCA_031411695.1 Verrucomicrobiaceae bacterium | reverse complement strand
TCGGACACTTGAGCGATATATTAGATGGCACAGAGATATCAGCCTTGAATTCCGATTTGAGAGCAATGCATGTTGTCATCGTTGTGTACTCGGGGTTATTCAAATGGCTCTCTCTCTGCTTGCTCTTGATAACTGTTTGCTGGCTTTCTTACGCAAGAAAGACTGAGCAATTGCTAAGGGAACGACAATTAGATGAATGACGCGGCCGACCAGATCACCGCCGCCACGCTGGTGGATGCCATCTCACCGGCCACCGTCTTGAAGCAACACAAGAACAAGAAAGGGTCAGGAGACGATTCTTGACAAACTTACAGGAAGGGGTCAGGAGTCAAATCTTGACAAAACTATGAAAATTCGCATTTCATAGAAGCTGGATGGCAACGCGCCATGGCTGGCATCCACGTCCTTAGCGTTGCAATCTCACGAGTGGAGGGGATGATGGTCAGACAACTGAAAATCCGATCAGGCGGCGGCGCATGAAATCACCGTACTTTTGTCAAGATTTGTCTCCTGACCCGTTTTTTCCTATCAGTATCCTACAAAGATAAGATCAAATCCCATCCCATGAAGTACTTCTGCATCACATTCGTTCTCACAGTTTTCCTGGTTTCGTGCTCCATCCCCGACTCCGCACAAACTGCACACCGGTTTGTCGTTCTAAACGACAAAGGGTCGGGCTTGGCTTTGCGATCACTTTACAAAGATGCGGTCATATCTCGCCTTAATACTGATGACGCAATCAAACTTCTCGCCGACTTTCCCGTGATGCTCAATAAGTATGTGGTTAGCCTCCGCGGTATAAACATCGAAAATGTAATTACGATGCAGCTTTTGTATGACGCTGGTAATTATCGTGTTCAAATTGTACCATTTATCCATGATGGGAGGAAGTTTCTTCTAATGAACCTCCTTGGTGGCAATGATGTAGGGGATGATTGGCGGACCAATTATGTATTTGTCAATGATGGTGGAGTTGAGTTCTGTGTATGCCTAATCGATCAGGCAGCTGAGAAGGTGATTTGGGTGAGATGCAACGGCGAAGGATGACAACATCCCAGAAAGGCAGAAGGAAGGGGTCGGGTGTGAAATCTTGACCAAAGGATAGTATTTTGCTTTGATCGAGCCCTTCTGGGGCGATTGAGAATTCAGTACCCAGGGCCGTCTATCACGTTCTCGCTCGGGGAGATCGCAGAGCAGAAATCGTTCTCGAAGATGGCGACCGGGAGATGTTCGTGGCGACGGTGGGGGAGGGTGGGGCCTTTGCCGGTGACGGGGATTTTCAGGGTTGCTTTTGTGCTTGGCTGTCCGCGTCGATGGCGGCGGCCATTGAAGCGGTTTCCTGTGCGGTGAGCACGCCTTTTTGAACGAGAAGCCTCATCAGGGTGGCAAGGTAGAGACGCAGCTCGTTGTTGTCCTGACGAAGGCGATGTAGCTCATTGCCTTGGGCTTGGTCCACGGCGCTTACCTGCGCGAACGTTTCCCTGATGCGCTGAATCTCGACTCCGAAATCATCGAGATCGAGCTGCTGCCCGATGTTTCCCAGAAATAGCATTCGTCCCCAGCCCATGGTCGTGTGGTGGTGTTCCGTTTGCGTGAAGGTCAAAACAGAGTCTCGCCATACGCCCGGCCGCCTCGGCCTTCGTAAAAGTTGATGAATGCGCGGTTCACCATTTCGTAGCCGCCGGGAGTCGGGTAGTCGCCGCTGAAGTACCAATCGCCGACTTCAGGGCCGAGGGCTTTGTGCAGGCTGCCGATGGTCTGGTAGATGATCTTCACCTCGCCTTTCCAACTCAGGGAATTCGGATGCACGATCTCGACGACCTTGGCGGAGATTTCCGTGTCGGTGAAGGGCGCGTAGATGTCCTTCACCACGTTGCGCATCTCGGTCGTATGTTTTTTCAGCTCGGCCTTGGCGGCTTCGAAGGTGGCGTCCATGACGTGCCACATGCCGCGCTCCTTGAGAAGCTGCACGGCGGCGTCGAAGGCGATGAATTTGCCGATCTCGGCCATGTCGATGCCGTAGCAGTCGGGGTAGCGGATCTGCGGCGCGGTGGAGACGACGATGATGCGCTTTGGATTCGTGCGCGCGAGGATGCGCAGCAAGGATGTGCGCAGTGTGGTGCCGCGCACGATGGAGTCGTCGATCACGACGAGATTGTCCTTGGGCGTGACGACGCCGTAGGTGATGTCATAGACCATCGCCGCCATGGTGTCGCGGTTCGTCTCCTGGGAGATGAAGGTGCGCATCTTGATGTCCTTGTGCGCGATCTTCTCCGCGCGCGGCCAGTTCCGCATGATGAGGTCGTCGAGGACCTTCTCGTCCATCTCGCCGGAGCGCCACATGTCCTTCAGCGCGTGCTTCACCTCGGTGCGGCGTCTCATGCGCAGGCCGTCCATGAATCCGTGATACGCCGTCTCCGCCGTGTTTGGGATGAAGCTGACCACCGTGTTCTCGAGGTCGTTCTCGATGGCCTCGATCACATGCGGCACGAGCACCTCGCCGAGCTGCTTGCGCTGCGCGTAGATGGTGGCGTCGTTCCCGCGTGAGAAATAAATGCGCTCGAACGAGCATGGATGGTAGTCGCGCTTTTCGGTGAAGGGTTTCACCAGGAAACGGCCGCCGTCCTCCGCCTTCACGCTGGCCACGTTGCCACGCGGGAGCTCCTTCACATCGTCCTCGCTGACGTCGAACACGGTGCGGATGGCAGGTTTCTCGGACGCGAAGACGATGACCTCATCATCCGCATAGTAGAAGCATGGGCGGATGCCGTTCGGGTCGCGCATGACGAACAGATCGCCATTGCCGATGACGCCGACGATGGTGTAGCCGCCGTCCCAGATCATGGAGGAGCGCTTGATGAGCTCGGTCACATCCAGGCGCTTGCTGATGTGCTGCGGAATCTCCGGGCCGGGCACGTCCTCGTCGCGCAGCTCGTGGTAAAGCTCGTCATGCATCTCATCGAGATGGAAGCCCACCTCCTCCAGCACGGTCTGCGTGTCCGTGTCATAGACCGGATGCTGGCCGCGCTCGGTCATGTGGCGGTGCAGCTCGGCGGTGTTGGTCATGTTGAAGTTGCCCATGACCATCAGGCTCTTCGTGGGCCAGTTGCTGCGCCGCACGTACGGATGGCATGAGGCCTTGCCAAATGAGCCGGATGTCCCGTAGCGCAGGTGCCCCATCAGCACCTCTCCGCCGAACTCGAAGTGCTGCTTGATCACCTCTGGATTCTCGGGATCGAGGTCATGTTTTTTGCACAGCCGGTCGAAGTCCTTCTTCGTGTTCAGGAAGATCTCCTCCAGCGAGTCACGCTTCACGGAGCGCTCGCGGAAAAGATACGGCGCCCCCAGCGGCATGTGCAGCTTGCAGCAGCCGATGCCCTCGCCGTCCTGGCCGCGGTTCCGCTCCTTCATCATCAGCATGTAGAGCTTTTGGTAGCCCCAGAGCGCGGAGCCGTATTTGTCGTGATAGTAGGCCAGCGGCTTCCGGAGGCGCACCACCGCGATGCCGCACTCGTGTTTGATGGGGTCGCTCATTCGTTGGGGGATGTCATCTTTGGCATCATCTCCGACAAGTGCAAGGCTAGGGCGGCACACATTTCATCGGAGACAAAGGTTTCGATTCCCACGCCGTCCGGCGCCGCCGAAATCGCGCGTGTCGGAGATGAGATCGCGGTCGATTTCAATCGTGGTGCTCGGGAAGGGACTCGAACCCTTAAGCCTTGCGGCACAAGATCCTTAGTCTTGCGCGTATACCAATTCCGCCACCCGAGCGAGGTAGTGTCTGTTGGAAAACAGGGCGGCGAATATAGCGCCTCGCGTGGATATGCAAATGGAGATTTCTCGCGCGTTTGCGTTTCCCGCCACAGTTTGGAATTCGTGGGAACGTCCTCTCATCCTGCCCATGCAACAATCGCGCGCAGCATTCGGCGCGCCGCCAAATGATCGCTGGAAATGAGTGTCGATTGCGTTGAAATAGCCGCCTTTATGCGGAATACGAATTTCAACTGGCCGGGCTTCTGCGTGGCTGGAACGATGCTGGGGTTGGTGGCGGGAGCCTTTGCGCAACCGGCCAAACCTTCCGCTGTCCGTTCGGGAGAGCCCGCGAAGCCAGATGCGAAAGCTGCGGCGAAAACTCCGGCGCCGCGTGCCCGTAAGGTGGCGGCGGAGATCGGTGAAGATCCCAGATCGACCGTGATGCCGCAGCGGGACTCTTTCGACCTGACTGCGGACCAGGAGGAACGATTCAAGAAGTACCTGCCCAAGGCTTTTGCAAAGCTGACGAAACGGGAGCACTTCCACATCGTTTCGATTGGCGATTCCGTCCTCGAACTTGCGGTCAAGAAAGGCGCGGAAGAAGACGCGGAGAAGAGCTATGCGGCCGTTCTAGCGAATGAGTTTGCCACGCAGTTCTATTACACGGGCGGTGTGCGTCTGATCCGCACTGGAACACCGAAGCCCGCAAAGTCGTCGGCGAAGCCGGCAGTGGCACAGCTCGGGCCGGAGATTTCACTGCGCACGCTGGGGCGTGAAGGCAGCCTCATGATCAATGCCACACAGATGCTCACGACGTACGGTTTTGAGAACCCGCCCGATCTTGTGACCGTGAGCTTCGGCATCAATGACGCGGCCGCTGCATTGAACCCGGCGACATACGCGCGGGCCCTCCAGGAAGTGATCGAAACCGTGCGCGCCCGAGGAGCCGAGCTGATCCTGCTCGGCCCCACGCTCACCATTGACGATCCGGCGGAGGAGAGTCTGGGACTCACGCGCGCCTACGCTGACACGATGCGCGAGATAGCTGCTGACAGCGGTGTGTTATTCGTCGATCTGGGAGATCTCGCGGCGCTCGTCTCTGTGGGAGAATCCGTCATGGAGCCCGCGACGGTATTCGATCAGATCGTGAAGCAATACCGCCGGTTCTTCGGAGAGGCGGGCACGACGGACTTCACGCATCCCTCCGCCGAGATGCACGGCATTCTCGGAAATCGCATCTTCACCGCGCTGACGCGTGGGACGGAAGCCTCGCCGTGGTCCGCCACCATCGGGACGGCGACCTTTGAGTCCGCGGACAAATTCACACTGCGGTACAACCTTCGCAATGACTCCCAAAAGGACGCCGTCTTGTCCGTGCTGCCGCTCGTCGTGCGGGAATGGAAGCCGATGGATGCGTCCCCGCAGGTGACGTTGAAACCGGGTGAGAGCAAGGAGGTGCTGGCTTCCTATGCGAGGCGTCCCGCCATCACGGGCGGCCTGCCGAGCCACGAGCCGACCCTGCGGCTGCCCGCGCTCATCAGCGGTGCAGGCATCACACGGATCGCCGACGTGCGCGCTGAGATCCGGCCGTTCACATGGTTGCTGAAGCTCGCCACAATGTTCAACCAGGAGAAGGCGTTCGCGCTGGAGAATGTACTTTTCAACACCAGCGGCGCCGCGCTGAAAGGCTCATGGTCAGCCGAATGGCAGGGTCAGAAAAAGAACGGTGACTTCAGCCTGGCGGCGGGCGAAAAGAAAGCGTTGGAGCTGTCCTTTGCGCTTCCTCAGGCGTCTGACCCCTGGCGGCAGACGGGTCCCGTCGCCCTCGAGATTTCTGCGGCGGGTGTCACGTTGCGGTTTGACCGCGAGGTCGAAGTGTCGCGGAACATCGGGCTGAAGGAGGCCGTCGTCCTCACACCTTTGTCAGATCCGGCAAAGGCACCCGCAAACTCGATCGGCGCGCAGGGCGTGAGCCTGAGGGCGGATGCGGATGCGAACGCGCTCTACCTCACCTTTGAAATGAGCGGCTTCAATCTGGAGGAACCCGGCGAGGGAGCCGGCGCGTTTGAGTTCGAGCTCGGCCTGGATGCGCGGTCGTATGGCAAGAGGCTCGGCTTTGGCTCGGTGGATTCCCTCCGCCTCCGTGGCAGCGCGGCCGACGGCACGTATCCCTTTGAAAGCCCGCCGCCGTGGGTGTTCGGCACCGGTTATGCGGCGACGTATGATCCGAAGTTCATCCGCAGCCAGCTTGGCAGCTCCAGGATCGGCGGCCGGCGCCTCACCGTGACCTTGCCGCGCACCTACCTGTACTTGCACGAGTGGGCCATCGGCAATGGCAACAGCCAGCTCGGCATCCGCACGAATGTCGCCTTCTGGAAGGGGCCGCGTGATGCCGCGCCGAAGGGCGACTTCCCCGCTGAGCTTCATTTTTCCCTCGTCGCAAACGGTCGTCACCCCGATGACGCGGAAGGCCTCGCCGTGCTGGAATTGACAACCAAACCCACGGCGCGCTGGACGGTGAATCCGTTCTGAGCCAAGCAGACGACGATCCATCATGGCAAAGACAACCGAAGAGCGCGCCGGCCGCAAACTGTGGGACCGCGACGCATGGCAGGGGACGAAGTTTTTTCTCGCGTATCTGCGGCCGCACAAGGTGGTCTTCATCGCCGCCCTCCTGGCCCTCGCGGTGTCCGGGGCGATGACGTTTTGGTTCTTCAATCTCCTCTTCGAGTTTGTGGGGCGGGTCTTGAACGGCACCGACGGCGCAAACATGCTCGAAGACTCGAACCGGACCACCATCAAGGTGATCCAGGTGGCGGCCGTGCTCGCCGTGCTGGCCTTCTGGCGCATCTGGCTTTTCGCGCGGGTGTCGGAGCGGGCGCTGGCCACGCTGCGCCGCGACCTGTTCAGCCGCATCATTCGTCTGCCGATGGGCACGCTGAACCGGCACCGCATCGGCGAGCTGGCTTCGCGACTGTCCAATGATGTCGATACATTGCGCGAGACTCTCGTGTCCACGATTCCCCAGCTCATCCGGCACTCCGTGATGCTCGTGCTTAGCGTCGTCACGGTGTTCTACGTTTCGGTGAAGCTCTCGCTTTTCATGCTTGCCTGCATCCCGGTCGTCATCGTGCTCATCGCCATCTTCGGGTCCCGCATCCGCAAGCTGACCCGGCGCGCGCAAGACGATCTGGCGGCCTCACAGGTGGTCGTCGAGGAAGGCCTCCAGTCCATTGTGAGTGTGAAGGCTTTTGCAAATGAGCACTACGAGCTGGGCCGCTATCAGCGAAACATCGACCGCTTTCTGAGCACGGCGATTCACGCCGCGCTCCCGCGCGCGACGTTTGTGGCCTTCATCATTTTCTCGTTCAGCACGGCGCTGACGATGGTCATCTGGTATGCGGCACGCATGGTTCACGCAGGGGAGATCAACCACGCCATGCTGCTGAAGTTCGGCGGTTTCAGCGGTCTTGTGGGCGCCTCGGTGATGACATTCGGCGAGCTCGTCACGCAGCTTCAGCGCGCGCTCGGAGCCACAGACCGTGTGCGGGAGATCCTCGCTGAAGAAATGGAGCCCGCGCCAGCGGCGACGTGCGAGCGCATCCGAGGAGAACTCGAGATGCGCGCCGTGAAGTTCACCTACCCCTCGCGGCCGGATGCGATCGTGCTGCAGGATTTCTCGTTCACGGCAGCGGCTGGGCAGCGCATCGCGCTCGTCGGACCGAGCGGAGCTGGGAAGAGCACGGTGGTGTCGTTGCTCTTCCGTTTCTACGATCCGAGCGCGGGAGAAATCCTCGTCGATGGAAAACCGGCGCGCGACATGCCGCTCTCCGCGCTGCGGAAGAATCTCGCGCTCGTGCCGCAGGAAGTGCTGCTCTTTGGCGGCACCATCCGCGAGAACATCGAGTACGGCCGGCCCGGCGCGAGCGAGGAGGAGATAACGCGCGCGGCGCGGCAGGCGAATGCGGAGCAGTTCATAACCACGCTGCCCGATGGCTACGACACGCTCGTCGGTGAGCGCGGCGCGCAATTGTCCGGCGGACAGCGCCAGCGCATAGCCATCGCGCGCGCGATCCTCGCGGACCCTGCGATCTTGATCCTCGATGAGGCGACGAGCAGCCTCGACGCCGAGAGCGAGCGTCTCGTGCAGGATGCGCTGGACAAGCTGATGCAGAACCGCACGAGCATCATCATCGCGCATCGCCTGAGCACCGTGCGCCGCGCGGACCAGATCCTCGTCCTCTCCGCCGGCACCATCATCGAGCGCGGCACACACGATGAACTCGTGGCCAACGAGCACAGCCTCTACGCCACGCTGGCCAAGCTGCAGCTCGAGTAAGGCACGTCTTGCAAAGGGGCATCATCCGATCCCACCGATTACGATCTCGCGATGCAGCCCGTCAGACACCAGCCGAAGAAAAGCCTCGGACAAAACTTCCTTTGCGATGCGACCCTCGCGCGCTGGATCGCCGATCAAATCGGGCCGGATGACGCAGATGTGCTGATGGAGATCGGCCCAGGTCTCGGCGCGCTGACGGAGCATCTCGTCGGCCGGCCGCGACGCCTGATCCTCGTGGAAAAAGACACGCAGCTCGCGGCTGCGCTGACGGAGAAATTTGCCGGCGGCGAGGATGTGCGGCTCGTGCATGACGATGCCTCGCGCATGGACCTGCGGCCTTTTTATCTCGACGGCGGCGTGCGCGTGATCGGGAATCTGCCGTACTCCATGGGCGGCGAGATCATGAAGCGCGTGCTCACGCAGCCGACGCCGGTCACACGCGCCGTGTTTATGCTGCAGAAAGAAGTGTGCGACCGCCTCAGCGCAAGGTGCGGGGACGATGCCTATGGCGGCCTCTCGCTGATCGTGCAAAAGGATTGGGATGTGAAACTGCTGCGCGTGGTGCCGCCGGATGTTTTCAAGCCGCGACCCAAGGTGGACTCCGCAGTCATCCTGCTCACGCCGCGCATGCCGGGGTCGCTGCCGGTGTTCGATCGCGCGTGGTTCGACAAGCTGGTGCGCATCGGCTTTTCCCAGCGTCGGAAGCAGATGAAGAACCTCATGCCCGAGGCCCCGGGCGGATGGAGCGCGCTGGTGGAGAAACTCGGAGTGCCTTCAACCGTGCGCGCGGAGGAGCTGTCTCTCGAGCAATGGGTCGCTGTCGCCCGCTGGTATGAGCAGCGGCACGAGACGGATCGCGGACAAAAGGCCACGGAGATGTTCGACGTGGTGAACGAGCGCAATGAAGTCATCGGCCAGAAGCCGCGTGGAGAGGTACACGCCAAAGGGCTGCTGCACCGCGCCGTGCATGTCTTCGTCTTCAACAAACGCGGGGACGTCTATTTGCAAAAGCGCAGCCATCTGAAGGATGTGCATCCGCTCGTGTGGGACAGCAGCGCGGCCGGCCACCTGGACGTCAGTGAATCGTATGCGGCTTGTGCCTTGCGCGAGATCCAGGAGGAACTCGGCATCCAAGTCGCATCGACAAGCAAGGCCGCCGAGGTGCCAGCCACCGAGCGCACAGGCTGGGAATTCGTCGAGCTGCACACCACCGACCACAACGGCCCGATGAGATTTGCCCCGGATGAGATCGAGATCGGTGAATGGTTCAGCCCAGAGATGGTGGATGATTGGATTTCGGCGCGCCCAGCGGATTTTGCCAGCGGCTTTATCCAGTGCTGGCACGCTTGGCGGATGCGCGCGATTTGAGCGTGAAGCTGGCGCGGGGCCTGCTCTGCCTAGGGCCATGAAGCAGGTCCAGATTTTCATCAGCCGCTACCATGTTGAGTTCGGTCCGTTTGCCCCGTTTGAGGTGATCGGCCTCTGTGAACGGGCCGTATTCACTCCATCTGATTTTGCGCGGGAGGCGGGTTCGGACCGATGGGTGCCGATGATGGAGTGGCGCCGTGGCTGGACCATGCGCCACCGCGGCCCCCAGCCAAAACCGCGGAACGTGCCCACATGGATGCCGCCGAGGCGCCGTCTCGTCAGGAAGCCGGCCGCGCGCGCGGAGAATCCAGCCGACTACTGACGCCGCGCACCGTCGTGCCGGGCGGCGTGTGAAATGAATCTGCGCGCGTCGGAGAAAGGTATTGACTAAAAGTAGCCCGGCTCGCTAAATAGGGGCTTAATTTTTTGATTTTATCCACCATGAGCGAGCCCGAGAATCCGTCCACGCCGAAGACATCATCCGTCCCTTTGAAAAAGGAAACCGTCCGCATCACACTGCGCGCGCGTCCAGGAGCAGGTGTCACCCAGCCGAGGGAAGCCACGGCACCGATCTCACCCTCAGCGGGAAGCGGCCCCAATGCGGCGACGAGTTCCATCATGCCGCCCACCGCGCGCCGCGCCACCGCGCCGATCCAGCTTCCGTCCGCGCCGCTTCCACCGCCAGCGCCAAAGGCATCCACCGCTCCCGTAACACTTCCGCCGGCACCATCGGCCCCGTCTGGTGTCGCGCGTCCTCCGGGACCACCCGTGGCCCCGCGGCCTGTCGTTCCGGGTGCGCCCACGGCACCGCGTCCGGCGGCACCGCCCGCCGCAAAGACGGAGACGGGTGCGATGACCGCGCCTCTTTCGAAAGCGCCCACCGGACCGCGTGCCGCTGCACCCGGAGCGGGCACCGGTCCGATGGCTGGCAGCGCCACCAGTTCCCTGCCGAAGGCCACCGTCAAATTGCAGCAGACCCAGCCGATGGCGCGCGCTGCGATGGCTCCCCCGCCCAGCGCGCCGATCAAGCGGTCGGCCGCCGCAGACTCACAGCAGTTTTATGAGGACGAAAAAGATCCCGAGGCTGGCCTCGTGGGCATGTCCGTTCTCTGTCTCGTCGCAGCCGTTGTGTTGCTGGTGATCCAGATGGTCGGTTCCGACAAGGTGATGTCCGCGCACCAAGGTGAAGTTTCCTCCTTCATGGTGCCTGCGGACGAAAAAGTCTCGTGGGAGAGCTACAATCCGGCCACGCACCAGTGGACGAACAAGTTCAAGGAAGTGCTGCCGGCGATTCCAGAATAGTCGCCCTTCGTTTCTTCAACCCAACTCACCCCCTCACATCATGATCTTCGCCTGGGCAGTATTTCTTCTTTCGGTCGCCACGCTCGTCTTCAACATCCTGACCAAGACCGGCGGGGCAGGGGGTCTGTGATTTGCCCGCCCGCCGGGCTGGCTTTTCGGGAGGGTTATGGCGCTGCCCGTCGGCTGAAGCTGTGAACCGGAATCGCGCGGCCGCACAGCTCGCGATCAGGGGCAAGGCTGTGCAAGGCGACCGCGTATGTTCTCGCCGTGGAAATGACGCCGCCCTTCATCAATCGCCGCCAGGCGCTCACCCGCATGGGCGGGGGGCTTGGCGCGCTCGGACTAGCCTCGGCGTTGCAGGCGGCAGACAAGAATCCCGTTTTGCATTTCGCGCCTCGTGCGAAGCGGGTGATTCATTTGTTCATGAACGGCGGACCGTTCGGACCCGATTTTTTTGATCCGAAACCGGCGCTCATCAAATATGCCGGACAGCGACCGCAGGGCGCGGACTTGCGCACGGAACGCCCGACGGGTGGGTTGCTCGCCACGCCCGCCACCTTCACGCGGCATGGGCGGAGCGGGCTCCCGGTCAGCGATCTGCTGCCACACCTGGCGCGGCACGCGGATGACCTTTGCATCCTGAAGTCGTGCCACACCGACAACCCGAATCACGGTCCGGCTCTGCTGCTGATGAACAACGGCACGATGACCGAGCGCGTGCCGAGCATGGGCTCGTGGCTGTCCTACGGCCTTGGCAGCGAGAATCAAAATCTGCCGGCCTTCGTCGTCTTGTGTCCGGGGCGTCCGGTGCGCTTCAGCATCCTATGGAGCAGCGCGTTCCTGCCGGCGCAGCATCAAGGGGTTTACATCAATCACTCGAAGCTTGAGCCCGAGCAGATGATCCCGTGGCTGCACAATCCGCGGATACAGCCGTCGGATCAGCGCCGCCTGCTGGACTTGATGGGCGAGATGAACCGCGAGCACCTCGCCACCCGCGGAGGCATCGATCATGCTTTGCAGGGCCGCATCGAGGCGATGGAGACGGCCTACCGCATGCAGCGCTCCGCCACCGATGCGTTTGATTTGAACAAGGAGCCGCAAAACATACGTGAGCTGTATGGCACGGGCCATTTTTCAAACGGATGCCTGCTCGCACGCCGGTTGTGTGAGCGCGGCGTCCGCTTTGTGCAGCTCTATTATGGCAACGGCCAGCCTTGGGACACGCACTCGAACCACGACGCCACGACGAGGAAGCTGGCGCTCGACATCGACAGGCCGATCGCCGCGCTGATCGGTGACCTCAAGCAGCGAGGGCTTCTCGACGAGACGCTCATTGTTTGGGGCGGAGAGTTCGGCCGCACTCCGGTGAGTGAGAACGGCAGCGGCCGCGATCACAACCCGCACGGTTTCTGCATGTTCATGGCCGGTGGCGGAGTGAAGGGTGGCATCGCGTACGGTGAGAGCGATGAGTTCGGCTTCAAGGCTGCGGAGAATCCGATGCATGTGAATGACGTCCACGCCACGATCCTGCGCCTGCTCGGGGTGGATCACGAGCGCCTGACATACCGATATGCCGGGCGTGATTACCGTCTCACGAATGTTGCTGGAACGGTTCCGAAGGAGCTGCTGGCCTGAGCGCGCGCCGGAGTATGCGGTGAGGGGCGCAGGAAAGTCGAGCCCCGAGTGCAGTGTCACTCGCGCCTCCTTGCGGGCGAACGCATTTTCGGCCTGGGTCAAGCGTCCGGTCTGCGGATGCGATCTGATTTCATCGGAATGCCGCCCTGGGATGTCACGCGGGCAAAGTCACCGCGGGTGAGGCCATGCGTTCCGATTTGCGCGGCAGGCAGGAGGTTGAAGAGCTCCCCCTGCGCTTCCTCGATTTCGCGCCAGAGATCACTGCCCTCGCGTGAGGCTTCGTTCATGGCGGCGAGACGCTCGTAACGCCGGTCCACGCCTCTCCGCCAATCACGCAATCGCGCGAGGCGCTTCTGCAATTCCATGAGTTCGTCCCGCGCCGTTTGGATCTGTGGCGCGAGATTTTCAATGGCAGATCTCAAATCGGTCTCGCTCTCAACCAGCTCACCGAGCCGGGCTTTCGTGACGGCCTCGACCGCCAGAGCCTTCTCATGCGCGGTTTTCTGTGCGGCGAGGTCGGCTCCGGCTTTTGCCAGCGTGGCCTGCATGTCTGCGTGTTGCTGCTGCGCCTCCGCCAGAGCCGCACGGCTTCGTGTGAGTTCCCGCTCTGTCTCGCCCAGTGATTGTTGCCGCGCCTCGAGTTCCGCACGGAGCGCCTTGGCTTCGTCCAGACGCGCCTTCTCAGCAGCTAATGCCACTCCGCACTCCTCAAGCTCGGCTTGCGCGCGCGCCAAGTGCTTTTGCGATTGCTGTTCTTCCGTCGCGAGCTGCTCGAGCATTGCGCGGGTCGCCTTCGCTCGATCTTCGGTCGAGTCTGCCAGCTTCTGAGCGGCTCGGGTGCGCTCCTCGAGTTCAGCGAGCTGGCGGCGCAGGTCTTCGCTCCTTTTCTCCTCTGCGGCCGCTGCTGCTCGCGCGGTATCGAGCCGCGCCTCCTCTTGTACATGCAGGATTTCGATTTCCAGCCCGGCCTTTCGCTTCTCGTCATGCTGCCGCGTCAGTTCCTGAAGCTCCTGGGTCTTCTCACGAAGCGCTGCCTCGGCCTTCTCGAGCGCTGCCTTCACGCTGGCTAGCTTCACCTCTTCGGGCGATGGCCCAGGGAGAGGGCGCGCCACTTCTTCTGCCGGCCTTGTGGTGGGGAGCGCGGCTGGCTCCTCGAGATCGATGGATGCTCCGAGCGGGCCGAAGGCGAGCCTGTCCCCCTGCCGCATGAAGTGATTCCGCACCGGCAGGTCGTTCACAAAAGTGCCCGCAGTGGATCCGAGATCATGCACCTCCACGCGGCCGTCCGCGTGGCAGAGCAGTTCGGCATGGTGACGCGAGATGTGATCGTCATCAATCACCACGTCATTGTCCTCCTCGCGTCCGAGCGTGATGAGGCCGGCCAGCGGCACCACCACTTGCTCGCCGTCTTCCAATACGAATGTCAGTCTTGCCATGTTCTTGCTGCAGAAGTCCGCTAAACGTGTGCCAGGGACCAGAAAGGATACGTCTTGAACCGTTGGGGCGCATTTTTTTGTGCAGCCGGCCCCGGCTGGCGGAAATGATGTGCGGCGCCGGCTCCGCGCACACGCGAACAGGCGGCGCCATGCGGGATGCCGGTTGGATCACCCCCACTCGGGCCGCCCTCTTCCTTAGTCATCCATGACCTTCATCGCCAGCTTCCGCATGAGCTGACGATTCGCCATGGCGTGCAGACGGTCGTACGAGTCATCGAGATTCCGCAGGATGCGGATGAGGATGGCATCGACAGGCGCCTGATCGCGCACGAGATCCTCCATCGCAGGATTCGCCGCCGGGTGATGCTTCGCGACATCTGCGGCCAGCATGAAACGACCCCGGTTGAAGCAATCCACCAGCCACAGTTTTCCGCTCATGTTCACACGCGCGAGGAAATGACCGGGAAAGTTGCAGCCTTCGATGGTGATGCCAAAGCGGCGCGCGACGAGGCGGTAAATGCAGCTCAGGCTGATGGGGTTTCCCATGCCGCGGTCCAGCACCCACAGGAGGTTGCTGTTCTCCGGCGCATAATAGTTTTTGCTGTTGCCACGGAGGCGGGCCGAGTCCGCCCGCCCGCCGAAGAGCCACTCCGCCAGCTCGCGCGCATCCATACGGCCCTGGTCATGAAAGGCCGCCTGCGCGATTTGATCCAGACGTGTGCCGAGAGCATCGGGCCGAGTCTTCCATCCGTTCAGGAACGCGGAAAGATGTGCCAGCGCCGCCTCGAGCTGGTCATCCGGCTTGGCCAGCCAGCGCCACCGCATCCACGTTTCCTCCATATCGGCGCGGCGCACCGGCTCCAGCAAATCGCCGACGATGCGTTCCTCCTCGCCCGTCAGCGGTCGATCCAGCTCCTCCAGTTGGCCGGGCAGCTCATGATGAATTCCCGAGAGCTCCCGCTGCACCGCCGCGCGCACGACCACCGAGTCGTCATCGAGCAGCTTCACCAGATGATTGAGCTGGGGGGAAAGTGGCATCCGTGTGAGATACCACACTGGCGACTTTCGATGCAATCCAAAAGTGAGTCCCCATCGGGGAAAGTGGTGCGCGGTACAGGTTTCGAACCTGTGACCCCCACCATGTCAAGGTGATGCTCTACCACTGAGCTAACCGCGCGCGTCGGGGAGGAAACTGCATACTCAAGCCCGGACCTCGCGGCAACCACTTTTTTACAAGCGGTGCTGCAATTGTGAACTCTCACCCATTGGCAGCAACAGCCTGCCCAAGGCCGCCTCAACGATAGGCCTCCATGTACCCGCGCCGGAATTCAGCGGCCGTGATCTTGTCGAACTGATCCTTGTGCCGTTCAGGATTGGGCGGGCGGCCATCCTTGCGGTCGCGCCTGCCCAAAGAATTGCCGGACTGAAACCAAGCCTTGGGCCCGCCGAAGTAATCATCGCCCTTGCCGGGACCGGGTTTGGAACCGGGGGGTGGTCTGGCACCCGGAGGCGGCTTGGCTTCAGCGGTCAGTTCGAAGGTGAAAAGAACAGAGGCGGCGAGCAACAGCAAGGCGGTGGTTTTCATGGCAAGGAAGGATACGGCGCAGTTTGGGCGGGTGGTCGTGCGGATGCAATGGATTCGTCGCGCCGGGGTGTCATTCACGCTCATTCGTCGTCGCGCCGACGTTCACGAGCGCGGTGGCCACTCGAAGCCTGCCAGCTCCGGTGGCAGTTCCGTCGGGTCCGCCGGATAGATTAGCGAGAGGTCCATCTGAGACTTCGAGCCCTGTAGAAACTCCATTTCCTCCGGCGCGCCGATGATGAGCCAGAGCACCTCCTCATCGGTGTCATTGAACACCTGCCGCAGTTCTTCGGGTCCCACCAGCACTGCGCCATGTCGCGGCACCGTGAGCGTTTCTTCGCCCACGCGAAGGCGCCCCGTCCCTTCGAGCACAAAGTAAAATTCCTCCGCGCGGATGTGCTTGTGCAGCGTGTTCGCGCTTTTCGGCGGCAGCCTCCAGAGCCGCGCGCCCACGTTCTCGCTGCCAGTGCGCTCGAGAAAGTCGGCGTTCGGGATCTTCATCAGGTTTGACGGACGCCAGAAGAGGTCTTCCGGCTTGATGAGATGGTGACCTTGGATGGGTTTCATGAGCGGATGGACGCAACGATTCTTCAGCATCCAAGTCAAGCTTCAGCAAACGTTTGCGCGCGGTGATGGGCCGCTGTCCGAGGTCGCGGTGCTTTTTTCGGTGCGTCTTGGCGAAGCCGCACGAGCGCTCCCATGGAAAACAGACGTCCAGAGGCAGACAGTCATGTATTCCCCGGCCACAAGGATGCCCCGTGGCGATTCCATTGCACACTCACCCGCCATGGACTCCATCAACCGACAGCAACCCGAAGAAAACCGTGCCGACATTTCCGGTGCCGAAGCCGTCCGCAAGATCAAGGATCTGGCAGGCAAGGCGGAAACGTGCTTTTTCTGCACCGACATAGCCACGAGTGGGTCCAGCGGGGTGCGTCCCATGGCCGTGCAGCAGATCGATGACGCGGGCCGCCTGTGGTTTCTCAGCGCGAGTGACAGTCACAAGAACCTTGAAGTGTCGCTCGATCCCGTCGTGCGTCTCTACTTTCAAGCCTCCGCTCACTCCGGGTTCCTCACGCTTTCCGGTACCGTCAGTGCCTCGCGGGATCAGGCGAAAATCGATGAGCTATGGAAGCCGATCATGAAGACATGGTTCACCGAAGGAGAGACAGACACGCGCATCACCGTGCTGAAGTTTACGCCAAGCGAAGGCTATTACTGGGACACGAAGCACGGCCAGGCCATCGCGGGCATCAAGATGCTCATCGGCGCCGCAATCGGCAAGACGCTCGACGATTCCATCGAGGGTACGCTGAGCTTTTAGGCTGTGCGCTGCGAGTCGAATCTTGTCAGCGAATGAGAGCGCGAATTGCGGTCCCGCCGCAGACCCCGCACCCACTCACGCCTTCAGCTCTGACAGTTGCTTCGTGGCGATGCCAATCGGCCGGTCCAGCGGAACCCCGGCGCACGCGAGCAGAGTGGTGAGCAGGTCGCCTTGATTGCCGCGCGTGTTCGGCAGGAAGCGGCCGGTGTTGATGGTGCCGCCGCCTTTGCCGGCGATGATGAAGGGCAGATTCTCCCGCGCGTGCTTGTTGCCGTCCTCAAGTCCGGAGCCCCACATCAGGATGCAGTTGTCGAGCAGTGTGCCATTGCCCTCGCGCAGGCTGTGCATCTTCTTCACCATGTAGGCGAACTGCGCGATGTTGAAGGCGGTGATCGCGGCGACCTTGTCGGCTTTGTCGGCTTGGTTGTTGTGATGGGTCTGCGAGTGATGCGTGTCGGTGAATCCAAGCTCGGGATACGACACTCCATTCGGTGTGGAGCCAATGTAAGTGCTGACGCGCGTGGTGTCGGTCTGGAAAGCCAGCACGTTGAGGTCGCACATCACCTGCATGTACTCGCTGCGTTTGTCCCCGACGGGAATCTTGATCTCGATGGGGGGTGAGTCCGCAGCGTTGCGTTTGCTCGCGGCCACGCCGGACTTCTCGAGAGCCGCTTCTTTTTGCCGATGCTCGATGGCGGCGATGCGGCGCTCGACGGCGCGCACGCTGTCGAGGTACTCGTCGAGCTTGTGCTGGTCACCCTGTGGGAGCTTCCGCCGCAGATCCTTCGCGCCGCCGATCACGAGGTCCAGCATCTGCCGGTCCAGCGGATCCGTCCGTGCGGTGCTGCCGGGCTTGTCCGCTTTTCCAAACAAACGATTCAGCACGCTGCGCGGATTGGTCTCCGCCGGCACAGCCTGCGTGGGTGAGCGGAAGCTGCAGTGCGAGTAATAGCCCTCGTTGAGCCCTTCTTGGTTTTCCTTGTGCGTCTGCGGCATCGTCGCCAGTTCCAGCGACGGCAGGGAGGTGAGGCCGCCCACATAGTTTGCGGCGATCTGATCTGCGGAGATTGAGATGTGGATCTGGCTGCGCTTGTCCGCATCCGGCAGCTGCGCCGTGAGCCACGTTGAGAGTTCCAGCGCATGGGGCGCGCCGTTGAACGGCGAGATCGGCACGCCCGCGATTCCCTTCATCAGCAGGCACTGGCTCAGCACCGGCCGCAGCGCTTCCAAAGCGGGAGGCGGAGATTTCAAGAAGCTCTCCGCGCTCGCCGGCCAGAATTGATCCATGATCACCCCGTGCGGCATGTACATGAAGCCCAGGCGCACCGGCGGCTTGAAGGCCTTGCCCTTGCCCGGCTCCGCCCAGCCCATGCTCTCCAAAAGCGGCAGCCCGAGGGAGGCGCCAATGCCGCGCAGGCACGCGCGGCGGTCGATGAGATGGTTTCGTGTCATGATCAAAAGGCGGCTCTGAGAGTGGCGGTCAGAAATGGAACTCGTAGAACTCAAAGTCATCAAAACAGCTCCTTCTTTCAACCCATCGGCGCGCTCGGAGAAGCGGTGCAGCCAGCCCGGCTGCGGAAAGCAGCCAAATGGTGGCTTCGTCGGAAACCTGCCCAACGACGAATCAGCGTCCGGGCAGTGGATCCTGCACGCGTCGATTCATGAACGGATAACTTGTGACGATCTCGGCGATCACGGTCTGCATGCGGTAGCCGTCTTTGGCGATGGTTTCCATCAGATGATCGGTGACGATCTCGTCATAGCCTTCGAGCTGACGGCACAGGGCGTAGGCGAGGAGCTTCTCGGTTAGATTGCGCGCGAGTTCATCTTTCCGCGCCGCGATGATCGTCTTCAATTCCTTGGGCGAGGTGAAGCGCTTGCCGCCGGGCAGCTCGCCTGCGGCGTCGATTGCGCCGCCGGTGTCGTCCTTGTCACGCCAGCGGCCGATGGCGTCGAAGTTCTCGAGGCCGAACCCGATGGGATCGAGGATCTTGTGGCAGTTCGCGCAGGCGGAGTCGGTGCGGTGCAGTTCGGTGCGCTGGCGCAGCGTGAGGGTTGCGACCGCTTTCTGATCTTGCTTGTCGAGCGCGGGAACGTTTGGCGGCGCGGGCGGCACATGCTCTCCGAGAACTTGCTCGAGCACCCACACGCCGCGGCGGACGGCACTGGTGCGGTTTGGGAAAGAGGTGGTGGCGAGGATGCCGGGCATGGCGAGGATGCCGCCACGATTTGCATTGCTGAGCTTCACCTTGCGCATCGCCGGACCGGTGACGGCTTTCTCCAAACCGTAAATCGCGGCGAGCGTGCCGTTGAGAAAGGTGTAATCGCTGTCCACGAAAGTGACGACGCTGCGGTTCTCGCGCACGATGCTGTCGAAGAGCAGACGCGCCTCGTCATACATGGCGGAGCGCAGCGCAGTCGTCATTTGCGGAAACTTTGCGGTGTCGAAGACTTGGTTCTTCAAGTCGCCCAGGCCCAGCCACTGCGCGCCGAAGCCATCGAACAGGGCCCGTGAACGCGGATCGGCGAGGAGACGCTTCACCTGCGCCTTGAGGACGGCCGGCTCGTGAAGCGTGCCCGCATCGGCGAGGGCGGAGAGCCCGGCATCGGGCATCGTGGCCCACAGGAGGTAAGACAAACGGCACGCGAGCTGGTGGTCATCGAGCGGCGCGATGTAGCGGCCTGGCTCCGCTGTTGTGGCGGGTGTGATAAAGAGAAACTGCGGAGACACGAGCACGGCCTTGAGCACGAGCCGCAGCGCTTCGGGGTAGGCCAGTTTGTTCCTCCGCGCGAGGTCGAAGACTTGCATCAGCACTTCGATCTCCGGCTCGGCCGGCGGCCGGCGATAGGCTTTTCGCGCCAACGAACCGGCGACCTTTCTGGCTGCGGCACGGGCATCCGTTCCGGGCGCGGGCGCGTCACCGAAGAGCTGCCTCTGTATCTCGGTCGGCGGCGCATCGCGCGGGGCGAGGATGCGATCCAGCACTTCATTGGCGATGCCGAGATACTGCTCCGACTGAAGAGGCGACAGCGTGTTGAGATAGCCTTCGCCGAACACCTCATCCGGCAGTTCGTCGGCGATCGCCGGGTCCACCCCGAAGAGATCGCGCAGGGTATTCCCATACTCCCGCTTGGTGAGGCGGCGGATCACGAAGGCGCCGGGATCTTTTGCGCTGAGGAATTTGATCTTGCCGAGTGCGTCCAGGAACTTTTGCCGTTCCTCGTCCGTCGGCTGCTCGTCCGCATCCTCCGGCGGCATGTCGTGGGCCTTCACGTTGGCCAGCGCCTGCTTCCAGCGTTTGCCGGAGTCGGCGTCGCCGGGCTTCTTGAGCGCGGGTGAGAAAGTCAGCCCGCCTTTCATGCGCCGGTCTCCGTGACATTCGGCGCAGTACGTCTTGATGAAGGGCGCGACGTGCTCACGGAAGGCCTTCTTCGCATCGGTCTGGCGTGCGGCGAGATCGACTTCGCTTGCGGATTCCGCCTGGCACGGCGGGGTCAATGGCAGCGCACAGCCGAGGAGGGTGATGGCCATGACGCCACTGCGAATCGTTCCGTGTCTGGTCATTTCAGTCTCATCGTCGGCGGGAGTCCATAGCACGCCTGATGCCGCGCGGCTCTTTCCTTTAACATCCGCGCCAGGGTGAAAACGAACACACCCTATTCCGGAGGTGCATTGTCTCCCGCCTGCGCGCTTGCGCGTATCGGCAATGCTCTCCACTTTCCGCCCTCAATCCCAAGCGACTCACCATGACGACCGAAGCCAAGTGCCCCTTCTCCCACTCTCCCAGCACCGGAACCACCAACCGCGATTGGTGGCCGAAACGCCTCAAGCTCGAGCTGCTGCACCAGCATTCCTCGAAGTCCGATCCGATGGGCGGCGAATTCGACTATGCAGAGGAATTCAAGAGCCTCGACCTCGCCGCAGTGAAGAAGGATCTCGCCGCGCTGATGACCGACTCACAAGACTGGTGGCCGGCGGACTTCGGCCACTACGGCGGCCTCTTCATCCGCATGGCGTGGCACAGCGCCGGCACGTATCGCACCGGCGATGGTCGTGGCGGCGGCGGCAGAGGCCAGCAGCGTTTCGCCCCTCTCAATAGCTGGCCGGACAATGTCAGCCTCGACAAAGCGCGCCGGCTGCTTTGGCCGATCAAGCAGAAGTACGGCCGTAAAATCTCGTGGGCTGATCTCATGATCCTCACCGGCAACGTCGCGCTCGAGACGATGGGCTTCAAAACTTTCGGCTTTGCCGGCGGACGCGCGGATACGTGGGAGCCGGATCAAGATGTCTATTGGGGCCGTGAGACGACGTGGCTCGGCGGCGACAAACGCTACGCGCATGGTTCCGAAGGTGTGGAGAAACCCGGCGGTGTGCTCGTGTCCGATGACAGCGCGGACGGCGACATCCACAGCCGCAACTTGGAAAACCCTCTGGCCGCCGTGCAGATGGGCCTGATCTACGTGAATCCCGAAGGCCCGGACGGCAATCCCGATCCGCTCGCTTCAGCGCGGGACATCCGCGATACATTCGGCCGCATGGCGATGAACGACGAGGAAACCGTCGCGTTGATCGCGGGCGGCCACACCTTCGGGAAAACGCACGGCGCGGCACCGTCATCGCATGTCGGCGATGAGCCGGAAGCGGCCGGCCTCGAGGCGCAGGGCTTCGGCTGGAAGAACAGTTTCGGCACCGGCAAAGGCGGTGACACCATCACCAGCGGACTGGAAGTGACGTGGACGACGACGCCCACGAAGTGGAGCAACAATTACTTCGAGAACCTCTTCGGCTTCGAGTGGGAACTCACGAAAAGCCCCGCCGGCGCGCAGCAGTGGCGGCCGAAAAATGGCGCAGGTGCCGGCACCGTGCCGCACGCGCATGATGCGACGAAGCGCATCGCCCCATCCATGCTGACCACCGACATCGCGCTGCGGATGGACCCAGCCTACGAGAAGATTTCGCGCCGCTTCCTCGAGAATCCGGATCAGTTTGCCGACGCCTTCGCACGCGCGTGGTTCAAGCTCACGCACCGCGACATGGGGCCGCGCGCGCGCTATCTCGGACCCGAGGTGCCCGCTGAAGAACTCCTGTGGCAGGACCCGATCCCGGCCGTCGATCACCCGCTGATCGATGACCAGGACATCGCTGCATTGAAGGCGCAAGTGCTGGCCGCCGGCCTCACCGTCTCCGAACTCGTCTCCACCGCGTGGGCATCGGCGTCCACGTTTCGCGGCTCCGACATGCGCGGCGGGGCAAACGGCGCGCGCATCCGCCTGGCACCGCAGAAGGATTGGGAGGTCAACCAGCCGGCACAGCTCGCCAAAGTGCTGAAGACCTTGGAAGGCGTTCAGAGTGCGTTCAATGGCGCGCAGTCCGGCGGGAAGAAAATCTCGCTGGCCGATCTCATCGTGCTCGCGGGTTGCGCCGGCGTGGAGCAGGCCGCGAAGAATGCCGGACACGGAGCCACCGTGCCCTTTTCCCCTGGTCGCATGGATGCCTCCCAAGAGCAGACCGACATCGAGTCCTTCACCTTTCTCGAGCCCTATGCCGACGGCTTCCGGAACTATCTCAAAGGCCGATACAGCGTTTCCGCCGAGGAGCTGTTGCTCGATAAGGCGCAATTGCTCACGCTCACCGC
>JANOBO010000283.1:0-13088 GCA_031411695.1 Verrucomicrobiaceae bacterium | reverse complement strand
CGGAGAAGATGGAAGCCGTCCTCGAAGACGCCTTCATCCTGATCCATGACAAGAAGATCAGCGCCATGAAGGAACTCCTCCCGGTGCTCGAGAAGGTGGCCCAGACGGGCAAGCCGCTCATGATCATCGCGGAAGACATCGAAGGCGAAGCCCTCGCGACGCTCGTCGTGAACAAGCTGCGCGGCACGCTCAAGATCGCCGCCGTCAAGGCGCCGGGCTTCGGCGATCGTCGCAAGGCCATGCTGCAGGACATCGCCGTTCTCACCGCCGGCAATGTCATCAGCGATGAAGTCGGCTTCAAGCTCGAGAACGCGACCCTCGCCGATCTCGGCAAGGCCAAGCGCATCACCATCGGCAAGGAAAACACCATCATCGTCGAAGGCGAAGGTGGCACCGATGCCATCCAGGGCCGCGTGACCCAGCTCAAGCGTCAGATCGACGAAACCACCTCCGACTACGACCGCGAGAAGCTCCAGGAGCGCCTCGCCAAGCTCGCCGGCGGTGTGGCCGTCATCAATGTCGGTGCCGCCACCGAGACTGAGATGAAGGAAAAGAAAGCCCGCGTCGAAGACGCCCTGCACGCCACCCGCGCCGCAGTGGAAGAAGGCATCGTCCCTGGTGGCGGTGTCGCTCTCATCCGCGCCCAGTCCGCCATCGGCGATCTGAAGCTCGTGGGTGACGAGAAGACCGGTGCCGAAATCGTCGCCCGCGCCATCGAAGCTCCTCTTCGTCAGCTTGCTGCAAACGCAGGCATCGAAGGCGCGCTCGTCGTGGCCGAAGTGAAGAAGGGCAAGGGCAACCACGGTTACAATGTCGCCACCGGAAAGTACGAAGACCTCGTCAAGGCTGGTGTCGTCGATCCTACCAAGGTGACCCGCTCCGCGCTTCAGAACGCCGCGTCCATCAGCGGTCTCCTGCTCACCACCGAGTGCCTCATCGCCGATCTTCCGAAGGAAGAAGCCGGTGACGCCGGTCATGCGCATGACCACGGCGGCATGGGCATGTAATCCTTGCGGTCGCGACTTCAATCGCGGCTCAAACATCCAACTCAGCAGCCCGGGAGGAAACTCCCGGGCTGTTTTGTTTTGAAAGCAGCCCAGTCACTCCGTGATAGGAGTCTTTCCCTCTCAGCGCAGCACCGACTGATCAGCAATGTGGAATACCGATGTCTCCAGTCACGGAGTGCCTGGACTACTTTTTCACCAGCGACTCCAGGTAATCGAGCAGCGATGCGAATTCCTTCACGGTGAAGTTCATCATCAATCCCGGCGGCATGATGGACATCGGCAGCTTGTCGCGCTTCGTGATATCAGCCGTTTTGTAAATGAACTCTTGCGCCGCGATGTTGCGGATCTTCACCTCCGCCGCCCCTTCCAGCGTGATGAAACCCATCTGCTGCGTGCCGTCCTTGAGCGTGATTAGCTCCGTCGCGAATCCCTGCGCGATGGTCTTGTTCGGATCGAGAATGTTCATCGCCAGATCGGGCCGCTTGTAGGTCTGCGCGATGTTGCCGAGATACGGTCCCTTCGGCGGCTCGCTCTCCTTCGTCGTGTGGCACGCCGCACATGTCGCCCGTGTGAAAATTTGCTCACCGAGGCCGACGTCACCCTTCTCCTTCAAGACGGCGGCGAGGGCATCTTCGGGCTTTAGCGTGGACAGTTTGGGCGTCTTGTCCTCGATCTTCGTGAAGCGCATCGCTTTCGCGGTGCGGGCGGCCGCTTGTTTCACCGATGGGTCCGCATCATCCAGCGCGGCCATGACCTTGCCTGCGCTGGGCTGATGCTTGATCAGGCCGATGGCCTCGAGGATCTGCGCGCGGCGTGCCGCATCGGTCCAGCCGGTGTCGAGCGCCTTCTGCGAGAGCTGGATGGACTCAGGGCTGCCAGACTTCCGACTGGCAAGGTGGAGCAATGCGGCATCCGCAAAGACGGCGGCGCGACCCTCGCGTTTCTCCGCGATCTGTTCGACGAGCAGGTGATGGTTCTCCAGCTTCGGCGTGTTGAAAAAGGCGGTCGTCGCAGCGTCATAGTCCTTCTCGGACTCCGGCAGCTTTCGCAGCGGCTCGAGCGCCGCGAGCGTGGCGGACACGCCTTCAGCACTGTCGGTCTTTGACAGCGCGATGATCGCGCCCGCGAGCGTCGCGGAAAGGTGGGGCAAGCTTCCAGCTTGCCCATCTTTGCCAGCAAGCTGGAAGCCTGCACCACTTTTAAGCACCCCCACCAGCATCGGCACCGCATCCGCCGGCACTTCCTCTGCAACGGCGAGCTGCGCGACGGCATCCGGGATCACTTTCGCATCCTGCTTCGCCAGCGCGAGGATGCGCTGGAGAGCATCGCTCGATTGGATGCGGTTGCGGTTCATCTCTTTGACGAGGAAGGCAGCCTCCTCCGGCGCGGCCTTCGCCAGCGCTTCCTTCAAAGCAGCGGCGATCTTCGGCGTCTCGCTCCAAGCCTCCGGCTGGTAATACGGCCCCCGCGTGTCCGGCCGCGTGCCCCACGAATCGCCCTTCCACTCGCCTTCCTTGAAATGCAGCCGGCAAAGCGCGGCGAGGATGCCTTGGCGCAACGCGGGATCGGTGGCTTTGCCGAGGCGCTCGATGAGGCCGGTGACAATGTGAATGTTGCGAGTGCGGCCTAGCATTTTGAATGCCGCATCAGCCTCTGGCGATGCTTTGTCGATTGGCAGGAATGACAAAAGGTATGTTCCCCACGGCTTCTTTTCCGGATTGGGAAACGGATACTCAAAGGGGCCGGACCAAAATGGAGGTTTCTCCAAATCTGTGAATGCATCTGCCAACGCTCGATTTGCAGCATGCTTCACGACAGCATCTGCATCATTGAGCATGGCGATCACGTTCTTGAGGTTGAGATATTTGTAGTAGCCTTTATCACCGTAAAAGTTCCCCAGGACAGCGAGCTTCACTCTAGGATCTTCCGATTGAGCATCTTGTTCATGCTCGCTGGCAAGGCGCACAGTCCACGGAAGTATCGCTGCGTCCGTCGGTGCATCCTCATAGAAGATCGCTTTCGAGTCTGAGTTCCGGCCTCTGGTCCCAACTGACGCACTAGAAGTCAGCTTTCTAATCGCCGGTTCAGCGAATGCTGAAGTTGCCAATCCAGCGATACGAACTGGAGGAGGTTTGTCGAGATCTCTGACGAGCGTCCGAATGGCTCCGACCGATTTGGCGTCAACAGCTCCTTTGTTTAGTCTCCTCACCAACTCCCTCTGCGCCTCCATCCTCCGGCGATGACTCGCGGACTCCAGCACCTTCACCAACTCCTCATCACTCGCCTTCGCGAAATCAGGCAGCGGCGGGAGGAAAGTAGCCGTCTCGCTCCGCGAGACGAGCGGGGAGGCTCCTTTGGCCGAGCCGTTTGGTTTGCCGGGAGAGTTTTTGTTTGCGGTAGTCGTTCGCTCATCTCGCGGAGCGAGATGGCTACTTTTCGGAGTGACACGCACGATGTAGCCGACATCCGGCCCAGCCCAGTCAAACGTCGCGCCTTTCCAGCTCGCGACGTACAAATGGCTCATCGCATCGACATCCGCATCGGTGGGGCGCGTCATCTTCACGAAGGGCTCGGGCTTGCGCGTCTCTTCAAACGTTGCGCCCTTCGGTTTCAGCTTGTGATGATACAGCGCGCCGGTGCCCCAGTCGCAGGTGAAGGGGGCGTTGTTCCATTTGCCGAAGCCGGGCTCGTCGATGTACACCGCACCGCAGCCGCTGCCGCCACCGTAGTCGGCGATGGGGGCGATGCATTCGTCGGGAAAGTTCTTGTAGAGACGCGGGTAGCCGTGGTCATCGCCGCCGGTGAAGTGATGGAAGCGCACGTTCCAGCCGCCGCCGTCGTTCGTGTTGTCGCGGGCGAACATGTCCATCAGCGGACTGATGGCGACTTCGAGGATGTTGCGCGTGCCAGTGGAGTACATCTCCAAACCCGTGCCATCCGGCCGCACGCGGATGACGCCGCCGCCGCGATGGGTGAGCTTCCGTCCGTCCGTGCCCTCGGCGTTCATGAAGCCAAAGTCGCCGCCTGCGATGTAGAGCCAGCCATCAATGCCGAGGCTGAGGCCGTTGGTCGTGTGGTCCGCGGGCCGTTTGTCGTAACCGAAGGCGATGTTCTTCACCAGCACGTTTTCCTTTTCGGCCACGCCATCGCCATCGGCGTCGATGAACTCGCTGAGGTGCGGCGGATGCACGAGGAGAAGACGGTCGTGATCCCAAACGAGCCCGCGCGGGGCATCGACGTCGCAGAAGACCTTCGTTTCATCCGCGCGGCCATCGCCGTCCAGATCACGCAGGCGGATCACCCGGCCGCGATTGGGCGCACGACCGAGGGAGCCATTGCCATCGCTGCTGACGTAGAGCGTGCCGTCGGGAGCGGCGGCGACGAAGACCGGGTAGTTCGCGGCGGCGCTGTTTGCGAAGAGCGTCACATCAAAGCCATCCGCCACCTTCACATCCTTCAAGATCGCGGCCTCCTGTTCTGCGGTGAGCCTCACGATCTTCGGCGGGATGTTGCCTTTTTTTGCAAAGGTGTCCGCAGCCTGCGCCGGAGCTTTCGTCCCGGAAACTTCGTCGGCCGCTCCCAGTCGGCCGGCATAGCAGAGCATGAGCACAACAGCAGAGGTGGAGGTGAGGTTCATCATATATTTTGAAGGCAGAAGTAACGCGCACGGCTCAGGCGTTTTTCCTTCACCTTTGTGCGCCATTTCATGGGCGTGAAATGCGTTGGTTTCAATCTTCGCGTGGCGCTTCCGCCTTCATGTGGAAGACTGCGCGACGATGCAGACGACGGTGGCAGAAATCACAAATCTGGTGGGCGGGCGGCTTCTCAAGGGAAGCGGTGACACGGTCATCCGTGGCTTTGCAAACCTCACGGAAGCAGTGGCGGGCGACCTCAGCTTTTTCCACGACCGCCGCTACTTGAAGCAGCTCAGCAGCACCCAGGCATCCGTGCTGCTGGTGCCGGAGGATTTCACAGAGTTTCCTGGGGAGGTGGCGTGCGTTGCCGTGGCGGACCCATCGCGGTGCTTTGAAAAGGTCGTCGAAAAGTACGGCGTGCAGCCTGATCCCTTCGTGGCGGGTGTGCATCCCACGGCGGTGATCAGCTCGGGAGCCACGCTGGATGCCGCGAAGGTCAGCGTCGGTGCCCATGCGGTGATCGAGGACGGCGCCAGCATCGCCGCTGGCGTGCACATCGGCGCGGGGTGTTACGTCGGCAGGAATGTCGTCATCGGCGTGGATTCAAAACTCTTCGCGCACGTCGTCATCCAGACAGGCTGTGAACTCGGCGCGCGCGTGATCCTGCACTCCGGCGTGATCATCGGCGCGGATGGATTTGGCTACGAGTTCAAGGACGGCCGCCACCGCAAGATCAGGCAGGAGGGCATCGTGCAGATCGATGACGATGTGGAGATCGGCGCGGGCACCACGGTGGACCGCGCGCGCTTTGGCCGCACCTGGATCGGCGAGGGCACGAAGATCGACAATCAAGTGCAGATCGGGCACAACGTCGTCATCGGCCGGCATTGCATCATCGTCGCATTCGTCGCCATCGCCGGGAGCGCGCAGATCGGGGATAACGTCGTCATCGCCGCGCAGGCTGGCATCGCAGGCCATGTCAAGGTCGGCGCGCAGGCCACGCTCGGCGGCCGCGCAGGCGTGACAAAGGATCTCCCTCCAGGCCAGACCTACATGGGCTTCCCCGCCGTGCCGGTGAAGGAGGAGAAACGCCGCCTCGCCAGCGTGCGGCGCCTTCCGCAGCTCGTCGCGCGCGTGAGAGAGCTGGAGGCTGAGGCTACGGGAAAGAAGAGTCAGGGAGAAGCTGTTGAAGGTGGCGCATGATCGTGGCCGGGGTCGCCCAATGCCCGGCGCATGCAGCACCACTTTCACCCGCATCCGTCATGAACCGCCGCCTGTTTCTCCAGTCCGCCGCCGCATCCGGCCTCGCTTCCTGCTCATCCGCCTACTCCGCACCGCCCGATGCGCTGATCATCGACACGCATCAGCACCTCTGGGATCTCGACCAGCAAAACGTGCCATGGCTGAAGACTGCGCCTGCCGTGCTGCGGCACAGCTACCGCACCGCCGGATACGCGCGCGCCTTTGCCGGCCTGAACGTGCGGTCCATCTACATGGAGATCGATGTCGCCCCCGCCGATCACGAGAAGGAGGCCGATGCCATCGTCGCGCTGTGCAGGGCAGGGAAGTCCTCCACCATCGCCGCCACGATCGGTGGCCGGCCCGCATCTCCCCAGTTTGAGAGCTACATCGCGCGATACAAAGCCACCGGCCATGTCAAAGGCGTGCGGCAGGTGCTGCACGGCGGCTCCACGCCGACCGGATTCTGTTTGCAGCCAGACTTCGTGCGCGGCATTCGCGCGCTGGGAAAGCACGATCTGAACTTCGAGCTGACCATGCGCCCGACCGAGCTGCTCGATGGCGCAAAGCTGACGGAGCTGTGCCCGGACACACGCTTCGTGCTCGACCACTGTGGCAATGGCGACCCAAAGGCCTTCAATCCAAAACTCGCACCCGGCGAGAAACGCACCTGCACCGCCGGCGAATGGAAGCGCGGCATCGACGCCTGCGCCGCGCGGCCGAACGTCGTGTGCAAGATCTCCGGCATCGTCGCCTTTGTGCCACCCGGCAAATGGAGCGCGGACGACCTCGCACCCATCGTGAATCACTGCCTTGATGCCTTCGGTCCAGATCGCGTTTTCTTCGGCGGCGACTGGCCCGTGTGCCTGCTAGGCAGTCCCGTGCGTGGCTGGGTGGATGCGTTGCATCAGATCATGTCGTCGCGCTCCGTCCGTGATCAAAGAAAGCTGTGGTCCAAGAACGCCATCCAGTTTTACGGACTGCAAGTGTAGCGCGCTCGGCAGGAGCGCGTGTGTCTCGTCAGACCACTCCCCATTTTCGATTTGAAGGACCCGATCCAACGCCGTGGCGGCCGTGCTGCCCCGCCCTCCCTCATGGCGCACGCTGCACCTCGGTGATCAGTTCATTCAGGCGGTCCATGATCGGATGGGGTCAGCAGCAGTGATCATCGGCGGAAGGGGGCGGAAGGGGGCGGAAGGGGTCAGGAGTGAATGGCACTGAAATAAGACATCAAGCAGCGTGGGCAACATCGTCGGTTGAGTCGTAAAGGCGACGTGGTTTGGTCATCAGTGTGAACTTGTTTTGGCGGTCCTTGCACACGCGCGGCTCCTTGCGGCCGGGGCGTTTGATGACTGGATCGTTAGCGATGGTTTGCAGCAGGTCGTCGCGTCTTCGACGTGCGTGCTTGGCGTTGGGTGCGCTCCAGATGGTCCATTGCCATTGATCCAGGCGATCCATCGTGCCTTTGAAGGACAGCGCATCGCGCGCTTCAAGTTCACGCATTGGCTCGGCACTGATGATGAGGTGGCGCACGAGGTTGTACGCGATCATGTGCATGAGCAGTTCGCGCGCGATGGTGTGCGGCGTCTTGCAGCGCAAGGCGTCCATGCACAGGCTGGTTTTGATGTCGTCAAAATACAGCTCCACCTGCCAGCGGCGCTGATACCACGCGGCGATCTGCAGGGCGTGATGTGCGGCGGGATCACGCAGCGTGGTGATGATCTTGATGTCATGTGTGCGATAGCCTGGGGCGTTGCTTTGCACCTGCACCAGACGCAACGGCAGGGTGACTGGCAGTGCGGCGTGCTGCGCTGGATGCTGGCCTTTGGCGCATTGCGTGGGGCGGCTCCATGAGATGTGCCAGTCGTTGGGACCGATGCGTTTGCCCTTGTCCAGTTGCGGGTCGCGCGCTTGGTGCAGGCGCATGACGACATCAACGCCTTTGCGCTGACACGCGGTGATGAAGGCATAGGAGCAGAACGCGCGATCGGCCAGCAGGATGTCGCCTTTGCGCAAGTGCTTGAGCATCTTCCAGGCGAGGCGTGCGTCGTGCGCCTTGGTTTTGCTCTTGATGGCCGCCAGCCATGCGCCCGTGGCCAGATCGAACAGGCCGAGCAACTGCATCAAAGGAAAGCCGCATCCCGGCTTCTGGTTCGGTGTGTAGGAGTAAGCCGCGGCGTTCTCAGCGCTGTCGGGCATGCGGATGCTGGTGCCGTCCATGACCACGATGCGCCGCCCTTCGCGTGGCAGTGCGGTGAGTCGCTGCACGATGAAGTAGAACACTTTCAAGAGCACGCGCATCGGCAGACGTGTGCGCGCGATGCAGTAAGCCCCCGTGTCTTCCTTGGGCAACGCCAGACCCAGCGCGGAGCAGAGCGTCTGCACGCGCGTGACAGCGCGGCGGCATGACCCGTCGGCATCAAGGACCTGCGAGAGGAAAGCCCAGAAGGTCACCAACGGCGTGTAGATGCTGTGCCGGCTGTTGGTGCCGCGCGTGGTCTTGAACGTTGCCAGCCAGGATGGCAGAACGTCTTCAAACAGCGTGTGCAGTTGCGTCAGGCAAAGTGCATCGGCCTCCCGCGCTTTGCGCTGCAACTGTTCAGGTTTGCCGACGGGTTTGCGTCCAAAAAGATGCCGATGAAACCCAGGGAAACAGCGCGTCGTGGCAGGCATCGGTTATCAACGAAACGCACTGCGCCAGGCCTTCATTTTTTGTCCCAAACATGCCTTATTTCAGTGCCATTCGTGTCAGGGAACGATTCTTGACAAAAGTATGTTTTTCAGATCACGGATTGCCTCCGTGCCGCCTTAACGAGAGGCATTTTCGGATTGCCAAACGGCCTTCAATGCGATTTAATTCGATAAATCCGATTTTTCGATTCATTATTTCCCATGCACCTTTCCGATTTGTCCGTTGATGGCCTGACTCAGCTTGAAGCCAGGCTGGCGGCTGATCTGGAGATGGTGAAGCGGGTGAAGGCGTTGGTGGTGGAGTATCAGAAGATGGGGGTAGAGGGCCTTGGCTTCCTTGGGGGATCGGCGTCGGCCGCTGGACTGGGGATCTCGGCAACCAGCGCACCCGGCACGCCTCCCCGCAGCCCCATGCCGATCCCTCAGCTTAAACCAGCGGGGGAACGGCTGACGGATGCACTCGCCACGATGCCACCGGCCGGTTTCATCCTGGAGGATCTCGCACGTGCCACATACAGCGTGCATGGGTGCCTCTCCAAGGACGCGATCAAAAGCTGGGTCAAGGGCATGGTTCGCAAGGGGAAGGTCAGAGTCGTGAAGATCCGGGCAGGAAGAATCGGAAGTGTGTATGCCGCCGTCCTTCCCGGGGCATCCGAAATCGGGGATTCGCAGCCTGTCGAACAATCCTGAACACCGGCCACGGGACCGATGCTACAGCATGAGCGCTGCCTTCGGTTGCTCGGGTCAGTGGACCCTTGCAGCGCGATTCCGGCATTAAAAGGTGGGGTTCCGACATTAAAGGGCGGGGTTTCGTGATGACCGCGAGCGATTCCAACACCAAGGGATCGCATTCCGACGTGCCTGAATCGCGTGCCGATGTGTCCGAATCTCGTGCCGATGTGTCCGAATCGCGTATCTATGTGTCGGAATCGCGTGCCGATGTGTCGGAATCGTGTATCAACCTGTCTGAATAGCGTCGGGACGTGTCTGAATCGCTTGCCAATGTGTCGGAATCACGATCAGATGTGTCTGAATCGCGTCCAAATGTGTCAGATTCATGTGTCGAGATGCATGAAATGGGTCCTGTCATTACGGAATCGAGTACAACTCTTGCCGAATCGGCTTCCATGGTCACGGGAAAGGCTGAGCTAGACACAGAATCGAGTCACCGGACTGCAGAGTCGCTCTAGGGAACCAGGAAATGCGTTGGATAGTAACCGAATGCGTCGGGGTGACGACGGATCGAGCCGGGCCCGTGAGGGAGCGAGACTATTCAGTCACTGAATCAAGGTGCTAGACTACGGAATCGTTTCAAAGAGATACGGAATAGGGAAAGGCTGCCACCTCATGGCTCCGGGGATCTCCAAAATCGAAACGCCTCAGGACGGAATGATTCGATGCAGTCAAGGATCGCGCAGGGGGAGTCACGCAACGCCGGTGGGAAGTCACGGCCCTCGATTCGGTAAATCCTCGTCAGCGAAGCGTAGCCTCCGTCCCAGGCCCCGGAGCCATGTTTCAGCTCTCCGCAGCCACGGGTCCCGTTTCCGGAGCCAAGGTATGCGATGCCTTGCCTCCTGTCCCATCTCCAAAGCTCCCCATCAAGATTCGCTCTGGCGGAATCCATCGCGGCGCGTTGGAAGGAAGCCGTCCGGTGAACGCATCGCGACCTCATCCCCCCACGCGGATTATGCCGCCAGAGACGATCCGGGCGTTGGCCCCGCGCAGGCGCGTGGAATTGACCCCCGCCAGGGCATCCGCGTAACACAGCCCGTCCCGGCTGTGTGTGTTGCTGGCGTCCCGCCTGCAACAGTTCCGGGCGAGACGCCCGAAACACTCACGGGCGGGACGCCCGTGTTACGACAGCCCCGGCCACCCGCAGCCGGGATCCCGCAGGCAGATTCGTCACGGTCAGATCCAGATCGGCAAACAACGGGTCCCCGCCGGCGCCCACCGGTCCCGGCGCCTCCCAATTCGTCATTTTCCTTCTTGATCATCGTCTTAGAACCCGCTTTGATCGAATACGTCACTGTCAAAACAATCTGAAATTGATGGCGTACGATGAATGGAAATACCAGAATTCCACGCGATTAAGCGCCGAGCCCATTCATTCGCGATTTGTTTCCGCGCCCTTTCAACGCCCCCTTTCGATCAAGTATGCCATCGTTTTCCTCACTAATAATGATCTTGGTAGCGGGAAATTTGATCTATGGTAGCTCCATAGTGACAGGGCAATCCGTTGATGGAAACATTCAATCTTCGGAAGCGAAACTTGCGGTGCTAGACGCTGCCTTAAACGACGCATACCAGAACCAATTGATAAAACACGCATCTGATCACGAGTACCTTCAAGATCTTAGAGAAGCACAACGGTCATGGCTCAAGTATGTCGAGCATCACCTAAAAACGGAATTCTCCTTGGGTCCCGGAGAGAATCCAATGGACGTCTATCGCCGCAGCTATGGAACTCAACTTGCCGAGCGGAAAAGCCAATACTTGATTAGACGCATAGCCGAGTTGGGCGGTTCGGTATCTCTCAAAGCCGAAGTCATTGAGGAGGAGCCAGCGGCTGACACCCAGAATCCTCTCCGTGGCAAAAGCGGGAACGGTGATTCACCTTTAAATCCGGCTGACAAAATTCATTTGCTTGGCCTTTGGGCGCTCACGAATTCCAACTGTACCACCTATGTCACGAAGTATCGAAATTCAGACGAGAAAACCCTGAAGGCACTCCGTGGTACGATTTCCACTCTAAATGACTTTGCCGAAGTTGACGGAAGGCTTGAGCAGGAATTCGACACGCGTACCAAAAGATCGAATGACCAAGCGTCTAGCCTATTACGTGCGAATGAGGTGTTCTATTTCACCAGAATGCTTTTCACAGATTTAAATCCTCCGATCACGTTTTTGTCATTGGAGAATCCGCTGATAGCGCGAGCAGAAGTAAAATCAGAGAGTGATCTGGCCCAGATTCGTGTGCTCGCGAAGTTCCTGCGCTTTAAGATTGAAAAGTTGGTATTCGAGCCGTAGAGCCGCACTCAAAGAGAGGAATGCCGAAAGCATCGAAGATTCCCCATATAGTCACCAACTATGCTCACATCAAATTGGGCACTTTCTGTAATTGACTCGGTATACGGAAATCTCTCTCAATCTTTGTCTTATTTTTGGCCATCGACAACGTGGCCGCATGAAAACATTTTGCTAATTGAACTCGCTCGCTATGCACACGAAAATGGAGGGATCATTTACCCAGAGTGCAGCATCAAGACAACCTCAGGGAATATTCGAAGGGACGCGATTCTTGTCTTACCGCGGCAAAATGCAGTTATACAATGCGAGCTTAAGCACATGTATAACTGCGAAGCGGCCCTGCGAGACGTGGAGCGAGTAAGTAATGAAGATGACCTCGATCAGTTTCTCGCGGCGGGTGGAGCAAGCAAGGAACTTCTGGGTTTCTCCCGATATGGATTGTTTATGGGGTATGGTCAGATCTGCAACACATGTGGGACGTGGTGGCGGTCGGGGGAATCACAAGAGCAACGGCAGTATGCTGAAGAAAGGCTCGAACATAACGAGCAAAGGTTTCTAGACCAAGTTGCTGAGATATACAGCCGCCAAAACGCAACTGTGGGCCTGCGTTGTGATGAAGATAAATTCTCTTCACGCGGAAAAGCTTTTTGGCTAGCATACTTTTTTCAGGCAGTGGCCCCTCATGGTTCCGGGAATCGTCCGGCAATCTGACTGTCGATAGGCAGGAAGGTGCCGGGGAGCAAATCGTGACAAAAGTATGGTTACCCGCTCCTCGCCCGAAAAGTGCCATCGCCCGCGTGAGGCTGATGTCGCGTGCGGGCCTCGCCTTATCTAAAATCCCCCGCGGCCATGCGCTTGGGGTTCATGTCGGCGTGGGTGGAGTAGTAATGGCGCTTGGTGTGGTCGACGTTCACGGTGCCGGCAATGCCGGGCTTGCTGTAGAGGTCGAGGAGATAGCCGTGCACGTGCCGGTAGTCCACGATGCGCCCCAGGTGCCACGCGGAAGTTGATCGTCTTGATCTCATCCGCTGGCTCGATGACGCGCAGCGTGAGGCGGCCAGATGGCGGCAGTGCTATCACAGTCTCCACTGCGATGTGCGACGCTGGCACGAGCACCTCGCGCTCAAGGGTGAACCCGAGCCCGACGCAGCAGATCCGGACGCCAAAAGGCAACGTATGGCAGCGTGTGTTTGGACTGTCAGAGGGCATCCTGAGCGATCCCGATCCGCTTACCGCCCCTCAAGGCGAACGAGCACCGCGACGAGAGCAGGGATGGCTGAATCGCTGCTTGCCACCCGTCGAGCGAAGAAGGTCGCAGGCGTGTGGCGCGATAGCGGTTCTTGCGGGGGGGATGACGAGTGATAGTCTTCCGCCGTGACCGCTCAGATTGATTCACTCCCTGATTCACTTCGTGATCGCTGGCTCCGCCATGAGGCTGGCGTGCAGACGCTTCGACGTCGGCAGCAAGAGGTGGCGCAGGAGACCGCGG
>JANOBO010000282.1:0-5258 GCA_031411695.1 Verrucomicrobiaceae bacterium | reverse complement strand
GTGGGTGAAGGCCCACTCGACCAGATTGTGGTCGGTGAACGGCACGCGCGCCTCGACGGAGAAGGCCATGGAGTTCCGATCTTCAAAGCGCAGTAGGTGGGCGAGGCTGGTCGTCGTCGTCTGGGCGAGCAGATAGTCCCGCAACTGGTGGCGTGGCTGGCCGCGCATCCGGTTCCAAGCCACGCGCGCGCATTCCTGCAACCGCAGCGCGCGCGCCTTCAGGCTGGTAGGGTTCATCAGCGCGAGCTTGCGGCGTGTCGCGGCGATTTGCGTCTTCTTCTTTGCGATGCGTTCGCTCAATTCCGCATCGCCCGGCTTCCTGCGTAGCTTGTCGGTCCACTTCGCCAGCTTTTCGTGATCCTCGTACAGCTTCGCGCGCAACTCGCCTTCGTCCGACTGAGATTTCGGACAGAGCTGCTCGGCCACATCATCGCGGAAGGCCAGCGAGCGCAGCCGCTCGCGCGGGTTCAATTGATCACGCTCCACCCACAGGGCGCCGGTCGCCCCGTGCACCAAGATTTGCGAAAGCTCGCGCGAGATCGTCGTCCAAGACAGTCCCGTCGCGTGCTTCCGATCTGTCCAGTGGCGGATGAAATCGAGGCGATGCCCATCGCCGAGCGTCTCCAGAAAATGTTCTTGATACGTGCCGGGCTGGTAGCCGCCGAGCAGTTCGTCCGCCGCCTGCCCGTCTAGCAGCACCACCACGCCGTTCGCGCGCGCCTCCTTCATCACGCACCATTGCGCGAAGATGCTGGCGGTCTGGAAGGGCTCGTCCTGATGCCACACCATCTTCTCGAACATCTGGTCGAGCGGCTCGTCATCGGGAAACGTGTAATGCGGCCGCGCGCCGCTGTGCGCGACGACTTGCTTGATCCACTCGGACTCATTGAACGAGCCCTGTTCTTTATAGACGGCGCTGAACGTGTGCAGCTCCCCTGACCCCGCCGCATCAAACTGCCGCCGCATCGTGCCGACGATGGACGATGAATCGACGCCGCCGCTGAGGCAGCTCCCGACCGGCACATCCGCGCGGAGACGCAGCCGCACTGCGCTGTCCACCTGATCGGCCATTTCCTTCAGCGCAGTCGCCTCATCGGGATTCTCCATCACGCCTGCGGACTGGCGCAAATCGTACCAGCGTGATTGCGTGACGCCGTCCGCAGTCACATGCATGGCGAATCCGGGCGGGAGCTGGCGGATGCCCTCGAAGAATGTGTCAGCACCGTGGCCCGGTGGCAGCTCGCCCGATTGCAAAAAGCGCAGGACTGCTTGCTCGCGCGGTTGAAACGAAACGGCGTGCCCGATCAGCGCCTTGGCCTCGGAGGCAAACCAAAATGCATCCTCGGTGTCCGCGAAAAAGAGCGGCTTGATGCCGTAGCGGTCGCGCGCCAGGAACAAAGTCGGCCGCGCTGCGGAAAGATCAGCGATGCAGAATGCCCAGTCGCCATTGAAGCGATGCAGGCATTGCTCACCCCATTGCTGCCACGCGTGCAGGATCACCTCCGTGTCCGACCCTGAGTGAAACTCATGCCCGGCCGCCTTCAGCTCATCGCGCAGCTCGATGTAGTTGTAGATCTCGCCGTTGAATACGATCCAGGCTTTTCCATCCGCAGACCGCATCGGCTGATGGCCGCGCGGGGACAGGTCGAGGATCGAAAGCCGACGATGACCGAGAGCGATGTGGCCTTTCGTTTCTCCAGCCTCACGCCACGAGCGCAGATGCAGCTCCGCCGGTGTGTCATCGCCCGACAGCGGTGTCGCGGTGCCAGTTTGCGTGTCGATGACCAGAAACCCCTCGTCGTCAGGCCCGCGATGCCTCATCCGGGTGAGCGCGGGTGCAAGGGCCGATGCGGTGATCGGTTGCGTCTTGCTCCAGAGTCCTGCGATGCCGCACATGTGAGGGTTGATAGGCCGGGGGTCGTCCCAAATTTGGCGGGCCAGTGTTCGTCGCCTGAATGCGATGTCAAGGCGTGACTTCCCCTCGGCGCGCGGCGGTTTCACGAAGCGGCGAGGCACCCCCATGAGGGAGGCTGTATTCCTCCATGAATCGCGCTTTGACAACGAGGCTGCTCATTCTAATCACTGACCACACACCATGGAATACAGCTACTCCGACCTCGCCAAGATGATCGACCACAGCCTGCTGCATCCCACGATGACGGATGCCGAACTGGAGGCCGGCTGCGAAATCGCGGCGCGCTATCAGGTCGCCTCCGTGTGCATCAAGCCCTACGCGGTGAAGCAGGCCGTCGGCTGGCTGCGCGGCTCCGGCGTGCTGGTCGGCTGTGTGATCGGCTTTCCGCATGGGAACAGCGCCACCGAGTCAAAGCGCTACGAGACGGAGCTGGCATGCAGGGACGGCGCGGACGAGATCGACATGGTCATCAATCTCGGCAAGGCCTTGAGCGGGGACTGGCAGTTCGTCGAGGCCGATGTGAAAGCCGTGTGCGATGAGGCGCACAAACATGGCGCGAAGGTGAAGGTGATCTTTGAGAACGACCATCTCGCCAGTGGCGGCGCGGGTCTGAGCGGTGACGACTTCAAAACCAAACTCTGCGAAATCTGCGAGCGCGCCGGCGCCGACTGGGTGAAGACCAGCACAGGCTACGGCTTTGTGAAGCAGCCCGACGGCAGCTACAACTACAAGGGCGCGACGGAGCACGACCTCACCCTCATGCGCGCGAGCTGCGGCCCGCGTGTGCAGGTGAAGGCAGCCGGCGGCGTGCGCGATCTCGACGGCCTCATCAAGGTGCGGGATCTCGGTGGCTCGCGATGCGGCGCGACGGCCACGGCGGCGATGATGGATGAGTTCCGCAGACGCGAAGCCGCTGGCACAGCGGACTCTGCGGAAGGCAAGATCGGCTCAGGGGGATATTAGCGGCTGCGGCGTTCGATCCGCGCGGGACGGTGCGTTAAGAGTCGATCATGAAACCAACCCATTCATCAGATCGGCGGCAGTTCATCAAAGGCGCGGCTGTGGCCGCAGGCGGACTTTTCCTGCCGGGTTCCCGGTTCGGCCTCGCTGCCGAGGCCACATCCTCGACGGAGCACTTCTGGTATCGCCTTGCGCCGGACGGTCCGTACATCGACTCACAGCGCGACAACAAGGCCTTCGGATTCGGTGATGGAAAGATTTTCCTGTCCGAAGACTGCGGCAAGACCTGGCCGCATACCGCCGCCTTCGCAGACGCGGAGAACATTACCTTCAGCGTCATCCTGCGGAATGGGAATGTCCTCTTCGCCACGCGGGCGCAGCTTTATCTGAGCACGGACAACCTGAAGACGCATCGCCCCATTGTCGTGAAGAAGTCCGATGGCAGCGACTACGTGCCGCACACGCCCCAGAACGCTGACCTGCCCGGCTGGTACTTTCATTCGCTCGACGGGGAGCACTGCTTCGATGTCGGCGGGAAGGAAATGCTCGTGTGGGGGAACTACTGCAACGTCCTCGGTGGCGCGGTGCCGGTGAACATTTATTATTCCACCGATAATGGAGAGACTGTGAAGCTCGCGTATGCCTTTGGCCGAAATCCGAAGTTTCAGGAAAAGGGCGCCGAGCCGGATCAATTCATCGGCAACGCAAAGAACCCCGTCATTGCCCGCCACGTCCACAACGTGACTTACAATCCTGCGGAGAACGCCTTCTATGCCTGCACCGGCGACATTGATCGCGGCCACGGCAATGAGGTCCACTGGTTGCGCGGAACCCACGATGCGAAGTCCGACGCGTGGGACTGGAAGGTGATCATCACGGTGAACTCCAATTCGAGGTTCAAGTCCGGCGGCATCAATTTCGTCGATGGAAGACTCTACTGGATCGCCGATGCAAACGGCCTCGCGCTCGCCAACAACTACGACCGCGGCATTTTCTCCTGCGCGCCTGGAGACATTGCGGACAAATCAAAACACACGCTGCATTTCAATCCGCAGTTTGAGTCGGCCAACATGCTGATCCAAGACGGCGTGATGCTCGCCACGCACTGTGCCCCGGCCTCGACGTATGCCTGTGGCATCATCTGGTCACCCGACATGGGGAAGACCTGGGCGCAGCATGATCTCAAGGAGTTAGGTGCGCGGTCCGGCTGTCGCATCCACCGGAAGAACAGCGACGGGTGGTTCCGCATGGATCTGCGCACCGGATGGATCGCGCGCGCGGATGTGTTGTTCCTCAAGCCGAAGGTGTGATCTCGCGAGATCCCGAGGTGAAAAGTCGGCGTTTCAATCGTTAATCAGGTGATGATTTCCGAATCCCTCCGTCGAATCCTGCCGCTGCTCTTCCTTGCCGGCGTCGCGCACGCCGTGGACTTCAACCGCGACGTGCGGCCCGTGCTGGCGCAGCAGTGCTTCGCCTGTCACGGCATGGATGATCACGGCCGGAAGGGAAAGCTGCGGCTCGATCTCGAAACCACCGCCTATGCCGCAGGCAAGTCCGGGGAGACCGCCATCGTGCCAGGGAAACCCGACGCCAGCGAGGTCATCAAGCGCATTTTCAGCAGCGACGAGGATCAGGTGATGCCGCCGCCGCACACGAAAAAGGTCTTGTCCGAGAAGGATAAGAACACACTCAAGTCCTGGATCGCCGAAGGCGCGAAGTATGACGCGCACTGGGCCTACACACCGCCGAAAGTGACGCAGGGTGCTCCGGCAAGCATCGACGGCTTCGTTCGCGAGCGTCTCACGCGCGAGGGATTGAAGCCTTCTCCCGAAGCGGATCGCATGACCTTGGCGCGGCGCGTTTACATCGATCTCATCGGCCTGCCTCCAACTCCCGCGGAGGCGGATGCGTTTGTGAACGACCGTTCACCCGATGCCTATGAGAAACTGGTGGACGCCTTGCTCGGCTCGAAACTTTATGGCGAGCGCTGGGCGCGGCGCTGGCTGGATCTCGCGCGATATGCGGACACGAACGGCTTCGAGAAAGACCGCCCACGCCAGATCTGGCCATACCGCGACTGGGTGGTGAAGGCCTTGAATGATGACATGCCCTTTGACCAGTTCAGCATCAAGCAGCTCGCCGGTGACATGCTGCCGGATGCGAAGCCCGATGACCTCGTGGCCACCGGCTTTCATCGGAACACCATGCTCAACGAAGAGGGCGGCATCGACCCGAACGAGTATCGCTTCTATGCGATGGTGGACCGGGTGGGCGTGACCGGCGCCGCGTTCATGGGGCTCACGCTGAACTGCTGCCAGTGCCACACCCACAAGTACGATCCCATCCTGCACACCGACTACTACGGCGTGATGGCGCTGCTGAA
>JANOBO010000281.1:0-9838 GCA_031411695.1 Verrucomicrobiaceae bacterium | reverse complement strand
TGCTGCCTCGGCCGTTCTAGGCTTTGTGTGTTTCATCGCTGTCGGCAGCATTTCCGACCTTGTTCGGGACTGCATCGTTACTCACCGACCCGATCTGGCGTTACCGACATCCACCGGATTGTTATTCGCCCACTCACGCACCATCCGGCGCAGTGCATACGCCGTTGGTTTCCTGATTCTCGTGGGCGGAGTGTTATCCGTCCGTCGCGCGCCCGATTCCGATCAAGCAATGCGCAGGGCCGTGCTCATTTCTACTTTCACGGCGGCGTTCTCCAGCATCGCATTGTTCGCGGTTCTACTTTGCGTCTTTCGTCCGTTTATCGGCGGCGTTATCACCCAATCGTCACTACCACTATGACGCCTAACGAACATGGTTATCATCGCGCGAAGCCGCGATGATAACGGTTGTTGGACGATTCGCGGTGGCGTGCTCGGGGACTTAGCCCGTGGGGAATCTTTCGCCCGCTTCACCGGCGGCGCTGGCTGGTTTTGCGGTTTTGCGGGCTTTCGCGACTGTTCGATCCGCGCGGCGCGATTGGGTGGCAGGCGGCTCGGCGCGGCCGCCATTGTGGTCTCACTGCAGTCTGGCTGCGCTCCCGGCAGATCGGGGTGCGTCGTGTTTGCGAGGTATGGCGGGCCGGGATGGGTCGCCGCCGGCTCACCCTGTGCAATTGATGACTGCGCGATCAGATCAGTTCCGCGCGAGTGAAGGCCGCGACGACTGGATAGCCTTTGCCCTCGATGTTCTCGCGACCGCCTTCCTGGCGATCGACGAGGATGAGGGCGAAGGCGACCTTGCCACCCTCGGCTTCGATGGCTTCGATGGCCTTTAAGGTGGAGTCGCCGGTGGTGATGACGTCATCAACGACGACGACGGTGTCACCCGCGGCGAAGTTTCCCTCAATGCGCTTGCCGCGACCGTGGCCCTTCGGCTCCTTCCGCACGACGAAGGCCTGCGTCGGCCGGGCATCACCAGCGAGGCTCGATGCGATGGCGACAGCGAGCGAGATGGGATCGGCGCCCATCGTGAGACCGCCCAGCGCCGCGACAGCGAGTCCGCGCTTCTGAGTTTCCGCCTTCAAAAGGGCGTGCAGCACCCGGCCGACGAGCACGGCGCCGCGCGCATCGAGCGTGGTGACGCGGCAATCGACGTAGAGATCGCTCTTCTTGCCGGAGGCGAGCGTGAAGTCGCCGGTGCGCACGGATTTGGTTTTGAGGATCGCGCGGAGTTCCTCCCGTTCAGCAGGTGTGGCCATGCGGCTGCACTTAGCGCGGAATGCTCGTGCGACAAGCGCGGAAACGAAAGAGCCTCCGCGCGCACGCGGAGGCTCATCGAAACGGGAGGCCAGCCTGAGCGGGACTTATTTCACGCTGGCGTGGAATCCTGCGTTGTTGATGGCGGAGAGCACGTCTGCCTTGGCAAACTCACCCGTGACTTTGAATGTGAGCGCCTTCGCCGAGATGTCCGTGTCGGTCACGCCGGGTGCGCTCTTCACCGCGTCCTTCAGGGTAGCGCGGCATTTGTCGCAGCAGTTGTGCCCGACGGTGACTGAGGCGGACTTCACCTTTTTCTCGGACGCACTGCTCGCTGCCGGGCTTTTCGAAGCGAACTCGCCGCCTTCGACCTTGCCGTGATAGCCCGCGTCGTTCAGCGCCTCGATGGCCTTCTTCGCCTCGCTTTTGCTCTTGGCGACGATGGTGACCGTGCCGCCCTTGGCCGTGATGGTGGTGTCGCGGAGCTTCTCGCCCGCTTTCTCGATCCCCTTCTGACAGGCGTTGCAGCAATTGTGGACGCCGCCGAGCACGACGGTCGTTTCGGCGGAGAGTGCGCTGCCGGCAAGTCCGAGACATGCGGCGAGAGTGATGAGGGTGTGTTTCATGGTCATTCACAGACGATTGGGCGCGCCGTTTCTTTGCGGCAATTAACGGCTCCGTTCAGCGCCGGATCGCGGTCATGAAGCCGCGCCCTGCGGCCGTGTCCTGATAGGGGCCCGGCTCGAATCCGATGTCGGAAAGCAGGGTGGCGTATTCGGAGGTGGAGTAGCACTTCCCCTGTGTCGAATGCATGAGCAGCGCGGAGTACTCGGCGACGTGCATGGGTCCCGATTTATCCGCATTGATGAAGGCATCGTGGATGATGATGAGCCCGCCTGAGGGCATGGCTTGGTGCGAGAGGGAAAGGAGCTTCCGCACATCGGCCGTGCCCCAGTCGTGCAGAACATTCGAGAACAGATGCACATCAAATCCGGGCGGCAGGCCCTCGAACATGTTTCCCGTCTCCACTTCGACGCGCCCCTCAAAGCCACGCTCGGCGATCAGCTTTTCTGCAATGCGATCAACGGGCGATTGATCCAAGACTGCGGCCTTCACATGCGGATGGTGGGCGACCACGGAGCAGGCGTAAATGCCCGATCCTCCACCGATGTCGAGAAAGCGCGAGCGGCCTGTCAGATCGAGCATCTTCGACAGAGCCTGAGACAAGTAGAGGCCGCGGCAGTCCATCGCGGCCGTGAAGCGACGCGCAAACGCTTCGTCCTCCATGGCCTTGTGCCAGTCGGCGGTGGCCTTGTCACCGGACCAGCCCGCGGGCTTGTCGGTGCGGAGCACTTCGAGGAAGTCCTTGGCGATGGGCCTGCTGTGTAGCGAGTCGTAATAGGGGCTGAGATCCCACGGAGAATTCTTCGAGAGATGCTCGCGCGCTAGCGCGGTCGCCATAAATGTGCCGTCCCGGTTTTCGACAAATCCATTCGCCGTGAAGAGCGTGAGCATCACGTCCGCCGGGCGCTCCGCGATGCCGAAGTGGGCGCAGATGGTTTCCTTGTCCGCTGGATTCTCAGACAGCCATGTGAAGAAATCAAAATGCAGCAGCGCCGCGGAAATCAAATCCACGGCATAAAGGCAATCGCGATATTGGTAGATGCGGAGCGGATCGGTGGATGGCGCGGAGGTGAGGGGGACAGGCATGGGATTGAGTCGCGAGCACGGAGCCTCTTGGCAAGCGACGGATTCATGTGCGGGAATGAGATCGCGCATGCGCGGACTGACTGTCGGAAGCCGCAGACGGACGTGCACGAATCACCTGCGCCAAGCCGTTCCGTGACGCATGAAACTGACTCTGATCATCACGGCGCTGTTTGTTGGCATCATCGAGAATCTCGCAGGCGCGGAGCCGGCCCGGGCGCTTTTCATCGAAGGCTACGCGGGCGAAGTCAGCCGCGCGCAAGGTGAGGAGGTCAGCTTCCATATTTCGACCACGGCGGCAAAGTTTTCCATGGAGGTGGCGCGGATCGGCGCGGAACGGAAGGTGTTTTGGTCAAAACAAGATCTGCCAGGCCGCGAGCACCCGGTGCCGGATGATGCGTCGTCGATGGGTTGCCGCTGGCCCGAGACGTTGCGCGTTCCCACGTCGAAGGATTGGCCGAGCGGCTATTACGAGGCCACGCTGAAGTGCGGTGACGCTGGAGGAAAGTGGGCGCAGCGTGGCAAACGAACGGCCGAGAGCACGGTGTGGTTTATTCTTCGCCCAGCGCAACCGGCCACGAGGACGAAGGTGCTTTTGCAGCTTTGCACGAACACCTACAACGCATACAACAACTGGGGCGGATTCAGCCTCTACGCTTACAACGGTCTCGGAAACAACCAAGGGCACAGGGTTTCATTTGATCGCCCCGGAGGCTCACAGTATGCGCGGTGGGAGCATGCTTTTGTGGAGTGGGCGGAACGCAACGGGCACGAGCTGGATTTTGCGGCGAATGGTGACCTCGAGTTTCGTCCCGAGATTCTGTCGGGCTACAAGCTCGTGCTGAGTGTGGGTCACGATGAGTACTGGTCGGGACCGATGCGGGACAATCTCGAGGCATTCATCGCAAAAGGTGGGAACGCGGCGTTCTTCAGCGGCAACACATGCTGCTGGCAGGTCCGCAGCGAAGCAGAGGGGCGCGCGCTGACCTGCTGGAAGCAAAATTTTGCCAGCGATCCGGTTTACCAGACGCGCGAGTTCAAAAACCTGAGCACCTTATGGAGTCACCATTTGCTGGCACGTCCTGAGAATCGGCTGACCGGGGTGGGATTTCTGTGGGGCGGCTACCATCTCAGCCACGGACAATTCATGGAAGGGCCCGGCGCCTACACGGTCTATCAGCCGGAGCATTGGTTACTCAGCGGCACGGGATTGAAAAGAGGCGATCTCTTCGGGGGCAAGGAGACCATCGTCGGTTACGAGTGTGACGGCTGTGAGATCGAATGGCGGAACGGATCACCCGTGCCCACCCATCGCGACGGGACGCCGGAGGGCTTTACCATCCTCGCGATGTCTCCCGCCAAATGGCACCCTGACGACAGCGCGTGGTATGAGCGCTGGGAGATGGATCGTGTCGGTCAGGCAGTGCTGGGAAGCTACACAATTCCTGGCGGTGGAACGGTCTTCACGACGGGATCGACGGATTGGGCACACGGCCTCAGAGGCAAAGACCCGGTAGTCGAGAAAATCACGAGCAATGTGCTGAACAGACTTGGACGCTGATCCTCGCCCGACCAGCGCCATGGCCAACGAACAGTCCTGCGTCACGCAGATGAAAGCGGGCCTTTGGATCCTAAATTCACCGCATTTTGTGTAATTCGCTGATAATCAGTCCTGTATGCCACTGACAAATGCGAAAAGTCAGCTGACTTCACCCATTTGTCAGCCGACTTGCGGCGGTTGTCAGCCGACTTTCCGCGCTCGTCGGCTGACTTGCAGCATTTGTCAGCCGACTTTTCGCGCTCGTCAGCCGACTTGCGGTGTTTGTCAGCCGACTTTCGTCGTCTGCCAGCCGACTTGTGGGGTTCGTCAGCTCACGCGGCGCGTTTGTCAGCCGGCTTTTCGTGTGCGTCAGCCGCCTTGCGCCGCGCGTGAGCCGACATTTCGCCCGCGTGCGCGAACCGTTCGGACTCCGGGGGCGTCATCGGACGGATAGCGGCATGCCTCGCTCGATCCTGCCGTCGGGGAACACGATGTTGGGCCCTGCGCCTCTGCCGTGAAACTCGCCGCTTTCGATAATCCAAGGCTGCGTCGAGTACTGATAGGCCCGGTTTGGCTGTTCATCGAACTCGGTGATCGTGTAAGTGGACTCGTAGTGCTGATTGTCTTCCCGCGTGTTCTTCAGCCGCTCATCGGATGGGCAGACCCACGTCTTCTTCGCGATGCCATAGTCCTTCAGGTTGTCATACCAGAACTTCGCCACCATGTCCCCCTGGTCCCCGTCCCGCTCCAGATCCTCCGGCACCTGTGGCCATACCATCTGGTGATCCCCCAAGTAAGAAGCGAACCCGGCATGGATCGAGGTGAGACTGCTGATGCACCCCGCATAGGAGGCCTTGGCCTTGAATATCCCGTAGAGAGGGAATGCCAGCGTCGCGAGCAACGCGATGATGACGAGGACGATGAGAATCTCGATCAAGCTCTTTCCAGACGGTCGTGGCGGTAAGGTCTTCATAACAAAAAGAGAGCACCCTGAATCAAGGTGCTCTCCGAAAGCCGTTTCGGTGTCAGTAATCAAGAATCAAAAGTAGCGGCGGTATCCACTGACTTTAATTTTTTCAACCGTCGCCTCCTCATAGCTATTGTCCGGACCCGTACCATCCAGATAGCTTGCCAAACTTGGAGTACCCACCGTCGCCGCCTGCACTATAGCGCCTGTCGGAACGAGGTCGTTGTTGAAAATCCCGTCGCCATTGACATCCACGCGAGTGAGTCCATCGGCGCCGACAGCTTGCGCGTATGCCGCAGGTGTAATGATCGTCGGTGTCGAGCCGCTGCCATTGAGAATGCCCGCAATCGCGGCGGCGGCACCCGGGTAGTCAGGCTGAGAAAACGCGCCTCCTGAAGAGCTTACAGAGCGAGAAATGGCGTCGATCAAGTTTTGGTAGCCGGTGTATGCCAACGATGCAATAGCCTCGCTTCCGTTGGGTGCGATGATTCCAAGCTCGCCTGTGCCCGTGAAGCGAAGCTGCGGCGTGGTTTCGGTGATCTTTCCTGTCCAGTTAAGGTTGGCTGAGTAATTGCGGCCGCTGGAGACAACCGTGTTTGTCGAGAACGCGGACGAACTTGCCGTCGTGAAAATACCTTGCTGCTGCGTGGTGGTGGTGGTCGCGGTCGAAAAGTCGGACGTAGCATTGCCGAACCCTTGGATCGTGCGTTTTGTCGTATCCACCTGGCCGAATGCAGAACCAAAGTAAGTCACTCCTTTGTAATACAGCACCGTGCGGTTCGCATTGCTTGTGCTTCCCGACGCCGTCAGCAAAGACCCCGCCCCAATGTTAGGAGTGAAAGTTCCCTGCCCGGCAGAGTCGCCTTGCGAGTTATCAGCCGTCCACTGCGAGTAGCCGCTCCCATTCTTGAAGGTGTAAGCCGCCTCATACACCCCATTCCGCTCATCCAGGATGCTGTAGCTTCCATTATCAAATGGGCCGCCAGTGATGGCGAATGCGGGCAGGCCGGCGGTCAGGGCGACAATTTGTAGGAGCAGGGAAAACTTTTTCATCGGCCGCGAGATTAGCGCAACGGCGCTTCGAAGGGCAAGATTTTTTTTCTTTTTTTGCAAATGATTCACACCGCGCGGAGAAGTCGGGCCACGCTTCGCCATGAACTTGGATTCCATCCGCAGTGCCAAACCCGAGACTGCCATCGTGCTCGGATCTGGCCTCGGGCCGATGGTGGCGACTCTCGGGATCGAGGCGGAGGTGGGCTATGCGTCGGTTCCGGGGCTGCCTGTATCGAAGGTGCCCGGACATGCAGGGCGCTTTGTGGTCGTCCGCATGGCTGGCTCTCCAGTCTTGATCGCGCAAGGGCGCAGCCATTTGTACGAGGGGCTGACGGCCAGGGAGATCACGGCGGGCATCCGTTTCATGGCCGGGATCGGAGTGAAAAAACTGGTGCTCACCAATGCCGCAGGGACGCTGAACACAGCACATGCGCCGGGCGGGATGATGCTACTCACCGACCACATCAATCTCACCGGCGAGACTCCCCTGCGCGGCGGCCCGCATTTTCATGACATGAGCGAGGTGTATTCGACACGGCTCCGCTGCGTGCTTCATGCGGCGGCTGCGGACGCGAGGGTGCGACTCCACGAAGGCGTGTATGCGGCGATGCTCGGCCCGCAATATGAGACGCCGGCTGAGATCCGGATGCTGCGCTCCTTCGGCGCGGATGCGGTGGGCATGTCCACCGTGCATGAGGCGATCCAGGCGCGCTCTCTGGGCCTGGAAGTGGCGGGCATCTCCATCCTCACAAATTGGGCCGCAGGGATGCAGGCGCAGCTGCTGAATCACGCGGAAGTGGTGGAGACCGGCCGCGCCGTGGCTGACGATCTCTCGCGCCTGTTGCAGGCCGCGCTACGCCTCGGCCTGTAGCACGCAATTTCCCCTCGCATCCCACGCACCACTCGCTTATCTCCGCCGGTGCAAGACGACGACTACAAGGTCAAGCTGGAGATTTTCGAGGGACCGCTGGACCTGCTTCTTTACCTCATCAAGAAGGACGAGATCGGCATTTACGATGTGACCATCGAGCGCATCACCCGGCAATACCTCGACTACCTGGACACCTTCAAGATGCTGAACATCGAGCTGGCCAGCGAGTTCATCGTGATGGCGGCGAACCTCATGTACCTCAAGAGCCGTGAGCTGCTCCCGAAGAACCTCCAGCCGCCCGATGAAGCCGCAGACGAAGCCGATCCGCGCTGGGAACTCATCCGTCAGCTTGTCGAGTACAAGAAATTCAAGGACGCTGCTCAGTTTCTCGGAACGCAGGAGGTGAAGACTCAGGACTTCTTCGCCGCGTCTCCCGAAGTGCCCGACCTCGCCGCCGTCGTCAACGCCGTTCCGAAGGCGGGGATTTTCGATCTCATCCGCGCCTTTCAGCGCGTGCTGAAACGCTTTGAGGGTGCGAATGAACTGCGCGAGATCGTGGCGGACCGCTGGACGGTCAGCGACAAGATCGAGCATCTCCTCGAGACGGTTCCAGCGGGCGCCCGCGTGATCTTCGAAACGCTCTTCTCCTCCGCAGCCAGCCGCAGCGAGGTCATCGTCACCTTTCTGGCCGTGCTCGAGCTTATCAAGCTCAACCATCTGGAGATCGAGCAAGAACACCTTCTCGGCCAGATCATCGTCGTCCGCCCTGCCGGGTAGCCGCACGAGGCGGAGGTCAGGAGGAACCCCACTGTCCGCTCCCTGGGTTCAGGGCGCCGCCGGTGCGGGCATCTCTCCTTTGCGTTTGTTGCGGCCCCTTGCGGCCAAGCCTCATCATCCGCTCCACCTTTGCTCCGCCTCAGCGCTTGAGCGCCTCACCGCCTCATTTCACATCCAGCAGCGACGGCACGTTCAGCAGCCCCTTCGTCAGGTCTGGCTTTGCGGCGGCGCCCGGCTCGGCGGACTTCATGTAGCGGAAGAGATCCCCATCCGTCGTCATGATCATCGTCGTGTCCGGCGTCACCGCCTTCTTCAGCGTGTCCATCGTCTTGATGAACTCGAAAAACTTCACCGCTTCCGGCGTCGCATTGTATGACTTCGCGTAAATCTCCGTCGCCTTGGCATCCGCCGCGCCCTCGATCTCCTGAATCGTCTTGTAGGCCTTGGATTCGATCTCTTTCAGCTCCCTGTCGCGGTTCCCCAAAATCTCCGCCGCATCCCCCGCGCCCTGTGAGCGAAAGCCCTCCGCGATCTGCTGCCGCTCCGCGATCATCCGCTCGTGGATCGGCCCGCTGATGCTGCGGTTGTAATTGATCCGCTTGAAGCGCACATCCAGCAACTCGATGCCGAATGACTTCACCTTCGCCTTCGCGTTGTCGAAGATCTCCTTCTCCAGCGCCGTGCGCCCGAAGCTGATCTTCGGCAGCGAATTGGTCTGCACACCCGTCCCCGTCAGGCTCGTGTCCCGCGCCGCCACACGGTCCTTCGTCGTGCGCACCATCTCGATCAGGTCATGCTTCGCCACCACGCTGCGCGTCTCGCTGCCCAGCAGGTCCGTCAGGCGCGAGTGCGCCGCGCGCTCATCCCGCAGCTTTTGCATGAAGAGCAGCGCGTCAACGATCTTCCACCGGCCGAAGGTATCCACCACGATGTACACCTTGTCCTTCGTCGGCATCTGCACCGACGGCCCGTCCCACTCCAGCACTTGTTTGGAAAAACTGTTCGCCGTCTGGATGAAGGGCATCTTCAGGTGCAGCCCCGCATCCGTCACCGGCGGGCCCACCACCTTTTGGAACTGCGTCAGCACCACCTGCTCCCGCACATCCACCGTGTAGAGAGACGCGCTGAGAAGGAACAGCACCGCCAGCACCACCACCAGGCCAAAAAAAGAAAAGAACGGTTTCATCGTGTTGGGACAGTCTGTGGGTTGGAGCGCTGTTGTTGCAGGTTCAGCAAGGGCAGAAACTGCGAGGCCTTGTCATCCAGGATCACCTTGCCCGGGACAGTCGGCAGGATCTCAGCCATCGTCTCCAGATAAATCCGCTTCAGCGTCACCTCCGGCGCCTTCTTGTACTCCGCCAGCAACGCGCTGAAGCGCGCCGCATTCCCCTCCGCTTCATTCACACGCTGTGCCGCATAGCCCTCCGCCGCGCTGATCTTCTGCTTCGCCTCCCCCGTCGCCCGTGGCACCACCTTGTTATACTCGCCTTTCGCCTTCTGGATCGACGACTGCTGCTCCTGCTGCGCTTGGTTCACCTCGTCAAAGCTCCGTTGCACCTCCGTCGGCGGGTTCACGTTCAGCAGTTGCACCTGATCGATCTGCACCCCCAGCATCAGCGTGTTCACGATGCCTTGCAGCCGCTCCAGAGCCTTCGATTGCGCCTCCTCC
>JANOBO010000280.1:0-24011 GCA_031411695.1 Verrucomicrobiaceae bacterium | reverse complement strand
CTGCTCGCGTGGGTCCAGTCGTCCTTAGCCGGTCCCCTTCAGCCCGTGTCCTCGAAGGCGGGGCCGTCCGTCGCGGTATATGATCCGCTGGATCACTGGGAGATCGGCTATGAAACGGCGGCGCTGTGGAGTTTTGGCGGGAATGCCACGCCTCTGCATTACACCTTTCTGCCGCAGATCATCACCATCAAGTCGCGCCCTGTGCTGGACTTTGATTTCGGCGGCGGACGGCTGGTGGTGCGGAACCGCATTTCGCTCCTCGGCGAGGCCATTGTCGAAGGACCGGAGAGTTATTTCTTCGGCGCGACGGGTGGCGGCTCGCTGGAGTGGTGGAATGCGCCGCGCACGTTCAGCGTCTTTCTCAGCGCGGGCGGCGGCGTGGGCGTGCTGGATGCGCGCGGGTATGAAGTGCCGGGCGGGCAGGGTCAGGACTTCAACCTGACGTGGTACGTCCACAGCGGTCTGCGGTACCGCTTCAGCGAGCATGTGAGCGCGTCACTCGGGATCTATTATCAGCACATCTCAAACGGCGGTCAGAATGAGGTGAACCCAGGCGTGGACGCGCTTGGTCCCACGCTGGGAGTGGCCTGGCATTTTTAATGTGGCGGGTGTTTTTGCCTGGAGCGTGAAACCTTGTTGAAAGGTTTTGTGGGAGTCGTTGTACTGAGTGCGCCACGCACTTTTACACCCCTCTCTTAACCTTCAACAACCCTGGAAAACCATGAACCTGCACGTTTCCGCATTCATCGCCTCACTGTCACTAAGCGCTCTCGCGCATGCCGACGTGAAGCTCCCCGCCATCTTCACCGATCACATGGTCCTGCAACGTGGTGAAGCCGTGCCGGTGTGGGGCACAGCCGGCGCCGGTGAAGAGGTGAAGGTGTCATTCGCCGGCCAGTCTCTGGTGACGAAGGCGGACAAGAAAGCGAAGTGGAAGGTCGCGCTCGATTCGATGAAGGAGAATGCAAAGCCGGCCGACCTCACCGTCACCGGGAAGAACACCGTCACGATCAAGGACGTGCTCGTCGGCGAGGTGTGGATCTGCTCCGGGCAGTCGAACATGCAGTGGACCGTTTCCAGCTCGCTGGATGCGGAGAAGGAAATTGCGGCGGCAAATTTCCCGGCGATCCGCATGTTCAACATCGAGCGCGAGACGGCGACGGCGCCGCAGGACGACTGCAAGGGCGCGTGGTTCGCGGCGAGCCCGCAGAACGTCGGCAACTTCTCGGCAGTCGGCTATTTCTTCGGACGCAAATTGCATCAAGACCTCAAGGTGCCGGTGGGTTTGATCAACACCTCATGGGGCGGCACCCGGGTCGAGGCGTGGACGAGCATGGATGCGCTGAAGAAACGCCCTTCGGCAAAGGCGATGCTCGATGACTGGAACAAGAGCGAGAAGAACTGGAACGAGGCGAAGGAGAAAGCGGAGTACGAAAAGAAGGCCGCCGACTACAAAGCTCTGCGCGCCAAGCTCGATGCAGAGAACGCCAAGTTGACGGCCGATAAGAAAAAGCCAATCCCGCGCGGCCCCCAGCCGCCGGTACAGCCGCAAAAGAACCAGCACTACCCCGCCGCGATCTACAACCGCATGATCGCATCCATCATCCCGTACGGGGTGAAGGGCGCGATCTGGTATCAGGGCGAGAGCAACCAGCGCCGCGCCATGCAGTACCAAGAACTGCTGCCGACGATGATCAACGACTGGCGCTCGCGCTGGTCTGACGAATTCTCGTTTTACATCGTGCAGCTAGCCGAGTTTGGGAACGGGCGGCCGCCGGTCACCGAGCCCGGCGTGCCGGATGCATGGGCCGAGCTTCAGGAAGCCCAGCTCCTCACCGCGCTGACGTTGCCAAAGTGCGGGGTGGCCGTGGCCAATGACATCGGCGACGAGAAGGACATCCATCCGAAGAACAAACAAGAGGTCGGCCGCCGCCTCGCACTGTGGGCGCTGGCGAAGGACTACGGCAAGGACGTGGCACTCTACAGCGGGCCGATCTACAAGGGCGCGAAGGTCAACGGCAACAAAGTGCACGTGAGCTTTGACCAGGCGGCCGGATTGAAAACTCGCGATGGCAAGGAGCCCGCCACCTTTCAAATCGCCGGCGCAGATCAGAAATGGCATTGGGCCAAGGCGAAGATCGAAGGCGAGTCCGTCATCGTGTGGGGCGATGCGGTGGAGAAGCCAGTGGGTGTGCGCTACGCATGGACCGCGTGGTCGAAGGACGACAATCTCGTGAACAAGGACGGCCTGCCCGCATCGTGCTTCCGCACCGACGAGTTTCTGCCGTCCACGCTCGGAGTCGTGTCGCCCTTTGCGGAGAATGTTCCGCCCGCCCCTGCCGCTGCATCACCTTCGTCCGCAGTCGCGGCGCCAGCGGTGCCTGCCGCCGCAGCGTCTGCGCCTGCGCCCCGAGTCAAAAAGAAAAAGTGATCCCCTGCGCGTCGCTTGAGCGCACGAACCGGAAAGTGGGTGCGGCAGAATGCCGCAGCCACGTTCAAGGCGCGCACAAAGTTCGGCTCTGCGCTTCAAACGCTTGGAGTCGGGCCCGCCCTGAGCAGGAATCGTGATGCGGCGGCGATGCGTGTTCTAGGTTTGGACATGAAGCAATGCCGATGCAGCTTGGACCGTTTCTCCGCCCGTGGTCCGTCTGATCTGCATTTCAAAAGTCCTGCCGCCTCGCATCATCGCCACGGCGCTGATGGGACTCTGCGCATTGGCCGGCGCGGAGGAAGCGAAGCCCAAGACTGACATCGGGGCGGTCCTTTTTCAGAACGTCTGCACACAATGCCATGGACTCAATGGCGAAGGCAATGTGCTCATCCGCTCCCCCTCCATCGCGCATCTGCCGGCGTGGTATGTGATCGCCCAGATCACGAACTTTCGGGAAAACCGTCGCGGCACCGATGCCGCTGACGCGCAGGGATTGCTGATGGCCGGCGTCTCCAAGACGCTGATGCCGGAGCAGATTCATGCGCTTGCGAAGCACGTCGAGAAGATGCCGATGGTGGTGCCCGTGCCTGACGTGAAAGCGGATGAGGCTGACATCGCGAGCGGCATGATCTTGTTTCAAGAACGCTGCATGGAGTGCCATCGCTACAACGCCTCGGGCGAGATGACATTTGGCAGCCCGCCGCTCACGGGGATGCAGGACTGGTATCTGGCGGATCAGATCAGGAAGTTCAAGACCGGGAAGCGCGGAACGGTGAAGACCGACGTGAACGGGGCGAAGATGGTGTTTTCGTCGCAGTTCATCGAGGACGAGAAGACGCTGCAGGATGTAGTCGCCTACATTCTGACCTTGAACCAGGGTGCCATCGAGGAGGAGCGGGAGCAGGCGCGCCTGCAAAAAAAGTCGAGCGAAGCTGCGGTGCCCGCGGTCGGGAACCCACATCGGTAACAAACGGGGTCACGACGCTGGACAGACTTAAAACGTGGACTGCTGTGCCTCCTCACGCCGTTAGTTACCTGCGAGTGCCCGGCTCAGTCGAGATTCTTCCTCGCGGAATCGTCCGGTTCCTCGGAAGCGACGGGCATGACCGGCACATCCTCCGCACCGGGCGGTTCCCCTCTGCGCTCAACCTCAGCAGCGGGCTCGCCAGCCACCTCGCCCGCAGGAGAGGTTTCCGTGGACGTTGCGGCGTCCTTGCTACGCTTGTAGTCCTCGTCGTCCTCATCGCTGCCACTGGTGTCCCACGGATTGTAATCTTCCTTGTCCCACTCGTCAGCAGGCAGCTCCTTTTCGAGCGCAGCCTCATCCTTCTCGCGCTCGGCATAGTATTCCGGGTAGAGCTTCCTCTCCTTCTTTTCGAGGAAGTAGGCGAGCACAACGCAGATGAAGTAGAGAATGTACAAGGGCCCGGACATGAGCAGCAGCGTCAGGATGTCGGGGGTCGGCGTGATTACTGCGGCAAAAAGCGTGATGGCTATCAAGGCATGCCGCCACGTGGATTTCATGAGCTTGTAGTTGAGGAAATCCAGCTTCACGAGCGCCATCACGACGACCGGCAACTCGAAGGCGATGCCGAATACGAGGATGAAGCGCGTTGAGAAGGTGACGTAGTTGTCGATGGTCCAGTCTTGTCGCGATCCCATCGTGGCTGCGAAGTCGGAAAAGAACCGGAGCGCGCGGGGGAGCACCTGCCAGAAGGCAAATGCGCAGCCCGCAAGAAACAGTCCGGTGCCGATGCCGATGGCGGGGAACAGCAGCCTTTTTTCCTTGGGCCGCAATCCGGGCAGCACAAACTGGAGGATAAAAATCAGCAGCAGTGGAAAGGACAGGATGACGCTGGCAATGAGCGAGACATTCACCGCCATCATGAATGGACCGGCCACATCTGTGTTTTGAAGCAGTTTTCTCGCCCCATCTTCGGTCGTGGCCAGTCCAGCGAGCTGTAGAGGGTAAAGGAGCGCGGAGAACAGCTCCTGGTAGAAAACGAAGGTGCCGATGGCGAATACCAGCAGCGTGATCGCGATGCGCACCAGCATCGTGCGGAGATCGTCCAAGTGCTCGAGGAACGGTTTCTCCTCGTCACCTTTCCCCAGGTTCATCGCGACCTTGTCGCGCATTTTGAATACTTTGTTGAGAAGGGGCTTCCACATGGCTCGGCTAGAAAAACTTGAGTTTGCTCAGATCATCCCCTTGGCGGACATGCGCGCGTAGAGCGCCAGCGTCAGGGCGTTGGTGATCTCGTTTTCCGCGATCATCCTCCGCAGCTCCTCGGCGCTGACAAACCGCACATCGCTGATGTGCTCGCTTCCATCCGGCTCTGGACGGCTGACGACGCACACGGGACTGGCTCTGAAAAGGTAAACGTGCTCGGTGGTGAATCCTTGCGATGGCAGGAAGTAGCCCAGCGGCTCCACGCCGCCACCCGGCGCGAGTTCGCAGCCACTTTCCTCACGCAGCTCCCGCAGCACCGTCGCCACGATGGTCTCGCGGCTCTCGTGCCCATCCCGCTCATCGATCTGGCCTGCGGGAAATTCCCACAGCACCCGCTGCACGGGCAGACGCTCCTGCGAGATCAAGACAAAGCGGCCGTCCTCCAGCACCGGCGCCACGGCCACGGCCGACTTGCGATGCGCCACGGTCCATATCACGGGCTCTTTGCTGCGGCCAGGCGTGAGGTACCGCGCGCGCTCGATCTGGATGTATGGGTCGGCATACGTCTGCTCGGCGGAAACCTTCTTCCAGCCGTCCTTGTCCTCGACGCGGAACAACTCAAAATCGAGCGGCGGGCGGCTCATGCTTCGAGAAGCTTCCGCCAGCGCTTGATCTGGGACTTCACGTTCTGCGGCGAGGGCGCGCCAATGCCCTTCCTCGCTTCCAGCGCCACATCGAGCTTCAGGATGTCGTACACATCGCGGCTGAAGCCTTTGTAGAAGCGCCTGTATTCCTCGATCTTCAGATGCGCGAACCCGCGCTTCTGCCGGATGGAGTAGGCCACCAGCTTGCCGATGATCTCATGCGCCTGCCTGAACGGCACGCCGATGCGCACCAGATAATCCGCGAGGTCAGTGGCCAGCAGCATGGGATCATTCGTCGCCGACTTCGTGCGCGATGCGTTCACCTCCATGCCGGCGATCATCTCGGCGAAGACGGCCAGCGCGCTCTGGATCGTGTCGATGGAATCAAACAGCGGCTCCTTGTCCTCCTGCATGTCGCGATTGTAGGTCATCGGCAGACCCTTCAGGATCGTGAGCAGGCACATCAGATTTCCCACGAGTCGGCCGGTCTTCCCGCGCGTGAGCTCCGCCACGTCGGGATTCTTTTTCTGCGGCATCAGGCTCGAGCCCGTCGTGTGCGCGTCACTCAGCGTGACAAAGCCAAACTCGCTGCTGCACCAGAGGATGATGTCCTCGCTGAGCCGCGAGAGATGCACGCCGCACAGGGCGATGCCAAACAACAGCTCAGCGACGAAATCGCGGTCGCTCACCGCATCCATGCTGTTTTGCGTCACGGCGGCAAAGCCAAGCTGCTTGGCCACGAACTCGCGGTTGATGATCAGTGTGGAGCCCGCAAGTGCGCCGGAGCCGAGCGGCATCACGTCGATGCGCTTCCTCGAGTCCGCCAGCCTCTCGGCATCACGCGCCAGCATCTCGACATAAGCGAGCAGATGATGCGCAAACAAAACGGGCTGGCCGCGCTGGAGATGCGTGTAGCCAGGCATCACCGCATCGCCGCCGCGCTCGGCCGCCTCGACCAGCGAGCGTTGCAGCTCGCGCACCCGCCCGATGATCTGATCCACCGCATCCTTGCAATAAAGCCGCACATCCGTGGCGACCTGATCGTTCCGGCTGCGCGCCGTGTGGAGCTTTGCGCCGGCGGACCCGATGCGCTTCGTCAGCTCCGACTCGATGTTCATGTGCACGTCCTCGAGCGCTGACTGCCACTCGAAGTGACCCTGCTCGATCTCGTGCTGGATCTCCTTCAGGCCGCGTTCAATGGCGGAGCGCTCGTCCGCGGTGATGATGCCCGCCTTCTCCAGTCCTTTCGCGTGTGCGACGGAGCCGCGGATGTCGTGTGCGTAGAGCCGCCAGTCGAACGAGACCGACTCACCGTATGCCTGCACCAGATCGCTGGTCGGCTTCTGAAAACGCCCTTTCCACATAAATGGGACGGCGAAGCTACCGGGTTTCGCACGGGGTGCAAGTGATGCAGTGACGGGAGGAGTTGCAGACGTTTGCGAGGCCAGGACGAAAGCGGACCGCCTCAAGTTTTATGTTTTACGTTTTAGATTTTACGAGCCCGGCGCTTCACCGCTCACAGCATCCCGCTGGCCCGTGACACGTAAGACCTGACCCATCACGCCTAAACGCTCAACACGCTTCCTTCCGATTTCGGCACTTCCCCAGTCGCGCAAGCTCGTCGCAGTTTGCCTCGATGCGGATGCTCTTCGTCGCCGGGGAGAAACCCAGCCGGCGCGTGATGCAGTCTTCCAGCAGCGCGATGTGCTCGTCCTCAAACTCCACCACGCGGTCGCAGTCCTTGCAGATCAGATGGTTATGCTGCGGCTTCTCGAGGAAATTTGGATCGTAGAAGGTCTGGTCCCGGCCGAGGTCCACCTCGCGCAGCAGGCCGCTTTCCACCAGCAGCGCCAGGGACCGGTACACCGTGGCGCGCGATACCGAGCGGTCGATCTTACGCACGCGGTCGATGAGATCCTCGGCGCAAAAATGGTCGTCCGTCGCAAAGGCAGCCTCGATCACGACTTCCCGCTGCTTGGTCTGGCGCAGCCCCTTGCTGGTCAGAAAGCTGTCGAGCTGCCCGCGGGCCTGGTCATCGATTTTCGGCACGAGTCGAGAATAGACACGAACACGCCGCTGACAATCACGAACACATCCTCTAGTCTGGCATGCACCGATGAAGAGACTTCTCCCATGGCTCCGCCTGCTCCTCGCGCTGTCCGTCCTCCTTATTCTCGCCGCCATCGCCGGTCCGGTTTGGAATCGGATGTCTCCCCCTCCGCAACTTCCGTCCGAAGAAGAGCCCCCGCGCCCTCCATTCGACGCCGCCTTCATCCGCCTCAGCCCGCTCGACATCGCAGCCCTGCCCGAGGCCGTGCGGTTTGACTACCCCATGGGCTCGCAAAACGCCGCGCTCACCTACAACGCGCAGCCCTTCCGCATCACACGTCATCTCGGTGATGACCTCAACGGCATCGGCGGCCAGAATTCCGACCTCGGCGATCCCGTCTTTGCCGCAGGCGCCGGGCGCGTCGTTTATCGCGGCGTGCCGGGAAAGGGCTGGGGAAAGATGGTCATCCTCGCGCATCGCGTACCGCAGACGGACGCGCCCGGTGGATCCGCCATTTACCAAACTGTGTACGCCCATCTCGAAAAGTTCCACGTCCGCGCGGATCAAACCGTGCAGCGCGGTGATCAGATCGGCACCGTCGGCACAGCCGATGGGCTCTACCTGGCGCACCTGCATTTCGAGGTCCGGTCCGGTCCCTATGTGAACCCCAGCATCGGTTACGCCGATGTGCCGATGAACCGCGTTTCGCCGGAAAAATTCATCAACGAACGTCGCGGCGCACCGCAAGATCAACTCAACCCGGCGCCGCATCTGGACGGTGCGCAGGCGAAGTAGCTCCAAATTTATTCAGGAAAGCGGGCTTACCACTTCACCTTTTTCTTCTCAGCCTTGGCCAGCTTCTTCTCCTTGGCGGTCTTGAGAGGAGCTTTCTTTTTCTCTTTCCGGGCGTCTTGGGCTTTCATGGTGGCGTGTGGTTTAGGTTTGCCGTCGATGATACCGGCGGCATGCTGCGGTGCTTCGCGCGGGATCGCCGAAAATGCAATTGCCTCATTCAGTTTCGGCCAGCCGTGCCTGATAAACGTTTCGCGCATGGTCGTAAGCGGCAACCGCGTCCGCGTGCTCCTTTGAATCAATGAGCGCCTCCTTCTGCAACCAGCATTGATCGACTCCTTTTCGGCACCACTCGATGCTGCGTCTCTCGCGGATCGGCTTCCCGGCGATGATGACGAAGATGGGATTGGTGTGAGCAGACGGGAAGATCCGCAAGGCGACCCAAGCGCTGCGCGCGAGCCGGACATCGAAGCTGATGTCTTCGGTGTGACCGTCTGCGATCACGGTCTTCCTCGCGACGGGCTCCCCGTTCACGAGCACTTCGACGGGGACGGCGCGTGTGCCGTCGAGCCGCGCGCGCTCGATGTCCCAATAGGGCTTCACGCTGAGCGCGCGGCCTTTCATCGTGGGATCGGGCTTCTCGTTGAGCAGCGCCGCCACCTTGGCCGTGAGCTGGATGGTGCCGGGCGCGGCTAGCTTCAACTCGCTGCCGTTCTCACCGAGAGCGACATCGTTTGCGCGGAACTCCATGAGGTGGCTTTTGCCATCGCTCACATACGCACGGCCCGCGCGAATCCCCTCGCACCACGCATCGTAGGTGAGGCGGCCGTCGAGCTTCACATACGCGCGGCCGAGGCCGACGCGCTCGCCGTAGATGCAGGGGAAATCGGTCTCGCCGCTGATGCGCGTGCGGAATCCCGCGTTGAGCGTGTGGTACCAAATGTTCAGCTCCCAAGGCGCGGGCGTGTCCACCACGGAAAGGAAATCGACCGCAGGGACGGCCTTGCCGTCAGGGCCTTCGACCTCATGCGCGACATCCACGATGTACTCGTTTGCCCCGATGCCGTCGAAGCGCGGAATGGCGTAGTCCGGCAGTTTTGCCGGCGCGGGGAGCTGCTCGTTCGGGATGCGGCGGTCGTTAGCCTGCGCGTCGGGTGACTGCGGCGCGAGGCCCCAGCCGCTGTGCGCCGGGCCGCACAGCGCGCCTTGCTTCTTGGCCCACTTGAGCGTGTTGAGGCATAGCGTGGGCCAATGCGCGGTGCTGTCGCCGCCAGGGTACATCTGGTCCTTCAATTTCAGCAGGCAAAGGTGCCCGCTGCGGTGCGAGCCAAAGCCGCTGACCTCGACGTCGTAGCGCAGGAGAAAGGGATAGCTGGACTCCTTGTCCTCTTTGCCGGTGAAGAACTGCTTTTGATAATCGAAGCACGGTCCCCAGGTGAGATTGGCGCCGATCTTCAAGTCCTCGCCCTGGCAATGCCGCGCCATGTCAGGCGCGTGCACACCCATCGTCGGCGCCGAATAGTGCGCGCAGCCTGCGGCGTGGATGTGATGATCACCACTCCACCAGCCGAGCTTTGCCGGATCGACCCAGCGCCGCACCTGGAAGCGCCACTCGTCGGCAGTGGCGGACAACACGCGCATCTCGGGCAGCGACTCGGGCCCGCGCTGAAATGTGACGTCAAACTCTCCGGCCGGCAGCCGCAGTGTCTCGCCATCCGCGCGATAGATCTGCGGATGAAAAAAGAAATCCGGCGCGAGCCGCTTGAACTGGGAAGGATAAACGCGCCGCGCCTTGTCGCGAATGAGCAGCGATGCGGTGCAGGGTTTTCCATTTTCATCGGTGATGGAGAGCCGCACCGCGTGCGCGGGCCGTGAGTCAAACAGCACGCTGACCTCATTGCGGAATCCGAGGTCCTGCGTCCCCTGCTCCGTGTCGAATGAAAAGCTAGCCTCACGCTTGCCCGCGTCGCGGCTGTAGAGCTGGATGATGCGGTACTCGAGGCTCAGTCCACTGAGCGCGGGATTCAGCGGCGGATCGTCGAACATCTGAAGATCCAGCCAGCGTGCATCGAGCGCGGGTTGCCCGGGATCCTTCGGTCGCGCGTTCGGCGCGACGGGCGGCGAGCCCGGCACATACACGACTTTTGCGAAAGGGCTGCTGGCACCCAGTTTCGCGGTCACGCCAGCCTCATTATGCACGCGCACGAGAAACTGCCGCCAGCCGCCTTCATCCAGCTCCGCCTTGGCCTGGCCCTGCGCCACCTTCACGCGCTGCTCCGGGTTGATGTTCACCCTGAAGAGCGAGTGCGCGTCAAGAATCACGCAGGCTTTCCGGACCGAAGGCGCGTCATGCTCGCGGAGGCATTGATCGAGGGTCTCCTTCTCAGCGGCGGAGAATGGCGTGCCCAGAAAGTCCGTGGCATCCACGATGCGCCTGAGCGCCGCCAGGAAAGGCTGCGGCTCGACCTCCAAGGCGCGCGCGGGTGCCGGGGGAAGAAGAAGGCTGACCGCGAGCACGGCTTGTAGGGTTCTCATCCGCCCATTCTCTGAAACCGTCGCGTCCTTGCCAAGCATTCTCTTGCGACAAGCTGGTGACCCCCAAGCCGATCTCTTGTGCCGCTGCGACCCGTTAAGGCCACCCTCTCATCACTTCGAAAGCTCCGCCACCACCAGTCTCCGCACCCGTCCCGTGCTGCCATACGTCGCGAGCCCGAACGGCGCGGTGCCCTCGATGTGGCCTGGGCGCAGGCTGATTGTGCGGGCTTTGATCGAGGTGTTGATCACGAGCCTGTCGTCGATCCACGTTTTGATCTCATCGTCGCGCACTTCGAGTTTCAGGCGGTACCACTTCCCGTTCTCGAACGGCTGCTCGCTGCGCGTGGAGTTGTTTGATGCATCCTCGCCGTCGATGTTCGAGATGCCGACAAGCCCGCCGCCCCAGCCGCCGACGATGAGCGTGGCACACGTCTCAATGCTGCGGACCGGAAACGTGAGCGCCGCGAAGAAGTCCCCGCCCTCAACGCGCATCGCCTCATAGCTGATCGAGTAATCACGCACGGGCAGGCCGCCCCGCTGCCAACCGTCGTAGCGCAGGCCGGTCATCGGTCCGCCGGATTCAAGGATGGCCTCACCGTCGCGCGCCTCGGCTTCGCCGGTTTCGGGAATTTTTGCGGAGTGCCAGTGGGGGATCTCGGCTGAGGAGAGCAAGTCCCACTTTCTCAGCGCGGTCGTGTGGCTGGGTGACGGCTTGCACGCCAGCAGCACGAGCGCTCCCAAAATGAGGCCGATGCGTCCGATGTGACTCACGAGCATCATGGCCTCTCATGCTTTGAGACCACCCAACGCGCAGATCTTCCGCCAGTGCTTCTCCTCCACAGGCGTGATTGAAAGACGGTTCCCGCGCCGAAGGATCAGCATTTCATCCAGCTTTGGGTCCGCGCGCAACATGTCGAGCGTGACGAAGGTTTTAAAATCCGCCTCCCATTTCACATCCACCATCAACCAGCGCGGCTCCTCGCGTTTGCTGCCTTCGTCGAAATACTCGGAGGAAGGATCAAACTGCGTGTGGTCTGGGTAAGCCTCTTTCACGATCTTCACCACGCCTGCAATTCCCGGCACGTCGCAGCTCGAGTGATAGAAGAAACCGAGATCACCCTCACGCATCTGGTCGCGCATCATGTTCCTCACCTGATAGTTCCGCACGCCGTTCCAAGGCTCCGTCTTCTTCGCGCGCTTTTTGAGGTGCTCGAATGAGAAGACGTCCGGTTCGGTTTTGAAAAGCCAGTGGTTCATAAACTGCCAGTCCTTTCAGATCGTGATCTTCCGATTCCGCGCCGGGATGGGCCACCGCTCCGCCACTTTTTCTCCGGCGATGACCACAGCCTCGCCGTGCAGCGCCACAGTCGGGCAGACATGCAGCGGGATGCCGTGCAGCGCCTGACCGATGAGAAAGCGCTCAGGCTGCTCGACCTCGAGCACGAGATGCTCCTCGCTCTGCATGATCACCTTCGCATCCGGCAGTTCCTCGAAGCGCACGCGCGGGTGAGGATTCTCGGCGGCGACGGACTTGTGGCCGAGGTCCAGCGTGATGCGGTTTTGCCCCGGCTTGCTGATCACGCGGGCGAGCAACACGGCCGCAGGAAGAAATGGCATGTCGGTGCAACGATCACCGTAACCGAAATCCCACAACACCGTGGTGCCGGGGCTGCACGTGCGGTCCGCGTGCTCCGCGTGAAACGGAAACGTGGGCGAGCCACCTGCGACGAGTTCGGTCACGATGAGGCCGTTGCTTCTCAGGGTCTCACGAAAAGCGAGCACCGGCGCGAATGCCGCCTCACACCGCCGGCGTCGGATCGCGACATCCGCATCGTGAATGTGTCCGTCATAGGCGTGCAGCCCGGCAAACTGCAGGCGCGGCGTGTCGCGGATGACGGTGGCGAGATACGCAGCTTGTTCTCCCGGCACGATGCCAGTGCGCGCCATGCCGCAGTCCAGCTCGAGATACACGCCGATTGAAACACGATGCTGCTGCGCGGCGGCGGCGAGGAAGCGGATCGTCTCCTCGTCATCCGCGATGGTCGAGAAAACTGCGCCCGGATACTTCAGGGCCAGTTCGGCGAAGCGGTGCGCATTGATCCCCACGCACGGCATCGCGAGCATCACATCGGGTGCTCCAGCCTCCGCGCACATCTCCGCCTCGGCGATGGTCGAGCACTTGAAGCGCTGGATGCCGAGCTCAATCTGACGCCCCACCAGCGGCCCCAGCTTATGGGTCTTCACATGCGGCCGCAGACGCTGCGCGCCACCGGCGATCTCGATCATGAGCGCGAGATTGTGCTCGACGCGCCCGCGATACAAAAGCAGCGCGGGCGAGGCGATTTGATCTTCGTCTTCGACGTGAAACCAAGCGTGAGTAGAGTCCGGAGCTGCCATGTGGCGGCACGATGTGCGGTGCGGCAGCGAATGCAAAAGACAAAAGCGTGCCGCCATAGCCTCGCGTCTGAACTTTGGAGTCCCGCCGACTGGCGGTGCAGTCGGGAGCACGCGGCTCTGCACACCGCACAGGCTCCGCTCACCTCCGGCTGAACTGCGGAATCAACGCCGCGGCTCGCCCGTGGTGACAATGATCAGCCCGCCATCTTTTGCCGTCACCGCGCCAGGGTCTGCGCCTCCGACGGCGGGGCTGGGCACTGCCTGCCATGTTTTTCCGTCCACACTCGTGGCCATGAAAAAGCCGCCGCGCTGCGGTCTTGGCTCATCGTCACTCGTTCGCGCGGGCTCTCCCGTCCCATAGAACGTGATCACCTTCCCGTCAGACTCCGCACCGCCGAGCCAACGTCGGCGGCCTTCGATTCGCACGTCCTCGATGCGGGTGAAGTTCAGCCCGTCGCTGCTCGTCGCGTGATAGCCCGAGCCTTCCCGCGGCCGGACCTCCATCGGCTCGCCACCGAAAAACAATCCGTCATTGAGCTGCGCGCCGTTGTCAGGCGAGATGAGGTGAAACTCGCCCCGATGTAAAACGACTGCGCAATCGATCACGTTCCTGCCCTTGATGCCGAACCTCTCACCGGGCTCATAGGTGTAGCGGATGCCATCCGTCGAGACGGCCGAGTGAATCGCGGGCGTGCTCTCATCGAACTGCCTGCCGGTCATGCCCGTGAAATACAAACGCACCCGTCCGTCCGGCAACGGCACGAGCGTGGGATCGAAGGGGAACCTCATCCCGTCCGGCAGTCCATCGACGCGGATGACTTCCGGCCCGCTCCAGGTGCGGCCTTCGTCGGACGAAAAGTGGACCGCGACCTTGTCGAAGGCCGCCTCGTCATTCATCGGAAAATGCTGATGCGCGGCGATGAGCCGGCCGTCCTTCATGCGCGCGATGGTCGGCACGCCCGCGCGCTCAAACGTGGCGGTCTTTTCAAACGCGCCGTTTTCGCTGGTGCGATACACGACGACATCCCGGTTCCACGGCCCATCGGCTCCAGCAGGCGGAAGACCCATGCCTTTCCGGAATGGCCCGTCGGGCTGAGGCGCAGTCTGCGCCGCTGCGAGTCCCATGCCTGTGATCGAAACGAGAAGGAGCCGGGAGCGCGTTTTCATGGTGAGCAGGGATCGGAGTTTCGGGCGAACACGAATCGAACCGTCCGCCCACCGGGCTTAACGTCACACACGGCTTTTCTTGTGTGTGGCACCGTGATCCAGCGCCGACCCCCACCGCTAATCCAGCGCGCTTCCGTGGGATGGCGGCACCGAAACCGGCCGTGTCTCGATGGCGATGGCGAGCGCGTCGCGCAGCAGGTTGCCATCCATCTCATTGAACTTTCCCACGTGCACAAAGGCGATGCTGAGCGTGCCGTAGCTCGTGTCACATGGCACCACGATCAGCATGCGGTCGATGGAAATGGGCTGCTCGATGATGCGCGAAAGGCCGGCCGCACCCAGCGCGCTGGAGCGCATCGTCGCCTTGCACGCCATCATCGCGGAGACGACGAGGCCGGCGTGCTCATGAATGCCCCAAAGAATGTCGCCGTGATCATCCACGATGAGAAGGTCGTTCAGCCCGAGCTGCCGCGCCGACCAGGATGCGAACGCCTCCAACCGCTCCGTCAACGCACCGACCGGCATTTCAAAACTTGACGAATGCTGTGCCGCCGAGGCGTCTGCGGAATCCAGCACAGGCTCCGCCAATGCAAACGGTGACGAGACGGGAAGAAGATTCTCCGCGCGTTCAATCGCAGGTGTTTCAGCCACCACGGGCTCGGCCGAACCGTCCACAATCGCGGGAGCCGCGACAACAACGGGTTCCGGGCCGGCCTCGACGACTCTCTCCGCTTCAGAATGCACGAGGTCTGGAGGCACCGCCGCTGCGGCTGCCGAATTTTCAACAGGGACCTCACTCCGCACGCCCACATGAGCGAGGAGGCCGGCTTCGACGGCGCGCTCACGAATCGCTTGAAGCCTTTCGCGGATGCGGCTCAGCTCCTTCGGCTGTTCGATGGGCGTGTCCTCACCTTCATCAGCGGCTGGCTCGGGGTAGTGTTCGGGTGAAGCGGGAGCGGGACTGACCTCATGCCGCAGTTCCTCCACGGGCGTCATGGGTGCGAAGAGCGGGTCCGAAGACTCCGGCAGACTCCGGGCGGCCGGTGCTTCGGACGGCGCTTTGGGATCCGGCAGCCAAAGATCACCATCTTCAATGCCAAGCTCGCGCGCGCCGAGACCAGCCGGATTCGGCAGGGTGTGCAGTTCCCACGCGACATTGGCGGCCTTCCCCGGCGGGCGCTGAAGCTGGCCGACGAGATCGCGGAGCTGATCGGGCTCAATCCAGGAGACTTGCATGGGCGTGGGTCATTTCACGTTCGCGGCGCAGGCCGATGCGCTCCTCCAGCTCGGCGGCGATCTGGTCAAAAAGCAACGCCTCGGGCGGCGGGTTATGTTTGAGCAAGGCCACGGGCACACCGCGCGCGCTCGCTTCGAGAAAGGACGGCAGACGCGGGATGCTTTGCTTGAACATCAGTTCGGGCGGCAACATCTGGCGGAGTTCCCGCGCGACCTTCAGGCTCATCTCCTGATCGGTCATCACCATGGTGAGCAGGATGGCGGCGACCTTGACTGGCGCGCCTTCCGCGCGAAAGCGCGCCAGCGTCTCCAGCATGTGCGGGATGCTGCGCGCGGCGAGCGGCTCGGCCTGCTGCGGGATGATGACGTAATCGCAAGCTTTCACCACAGCCTCGGTCAGCCCGCCGAGGCCGGCAGCGGTGTCCAGCAGGATGCAGTCAATGCCGCGCAGCTCTGCGGCGCGCAGAAGATCGCGGATGCGCGCGGGGGCATCACTCATGGAGTAGCCGTGCCTCATGCACGCATCATACTGGCCGGCAGGCACGATGCTGAATTCGGGGAGCCGCGTCGGGAGCAGGATGTCTGATAGCTCGAGGCCCGCCGTGAGGAAGTCGTAGAAGCCGCGCTTCTCGCGTGTCGAGCGCGCCAGCGAGAGGCCGACGGCGCCCTGCGGATCCGTGTCCGCCAGCAGCGTGTTCCAGCCTCGCTTCGCCAGGGAGTAGGCAAGATTCACGCACAGCGTGGTCTTCCCCACGCCTCCTTTTTGGCTCGCAGTCGCAACGGCTATCACAGCGGCGACAGTAGCGACGCGCTCCCGGATTGCACACGAAAGTTGGGCGCGGAAAATTTTCTCGCGCGCTAGTCCTTGCGTGGTTTGCGCACCTCCTCGTCGCCGCGTCCGCTGACCTGCGCACGCAGCTCGTCGATGGCGCGCGACATCTTCTCCATCTGCTCGCGGATGGCGCGCAACTCATCGCCGCCGGTGCGCGGGCCTTCGGCCTTGCGCGGCGGTCCGTCATCATTCGGCTTCCGCATCTCGCGGATCTTCTCCGCCTGCTCGTGTCGTTCGAAATCCTCGCGCATTCCGCGGGCCAGCTTTTCCAGACCCTCCGCAGGCTCGTTGAGCCCGGCCTCACGCAGATGCCTGATGGCCTCCATCACATGCCGCAAGCGCGCCGGCCCTTCGCCTTCCTTCATCGGGCTGGCCTTCTTGTGCTCCATGCCTTCAGCGATGCGGCGTTTCAATGCCCCGGCCTCCTCGTGCTTGCCTGCGCGGTGCAGCTCCTCGATTTCGCGGCGCGCCTTTTCGAGCCGCTCAGGTGCGGCACCGTGCGCGTCGTGCTTCTCCTTGCGCCTGGCCTTGTCGTCATGTTTTCCGGCACCGGCCCGATGCGCCTGCTCCGCCAGCTCTCTCGCCTCATCGAAGCGTCCGGCATCCTTCGCCGCCTTCGCGCGCTCCATCAGCTTCCCTGCTTCGGGTCCGGCGGACGGCTTTTCCTGTGCGTTCACTCCTGAGATCAGGAGCATGGCCATGACGAGTGAGAATGTGGTTTTCATCCGCGCTGAAACGTCACACGCGCCGCTGAGTTGCGCGCGCTTTGCGGGAAAGGTCAGTCCTTCGAGTTGATGTTCCCCGATTTTCGGATGGCGCGCAGCAGCCGCCAGCCGAGGAAGACAGAGAGCAGATAGCCAAGCGCGCCGAACACGGAAACTCCAAACAGCAATGGCGGCGCCTGCCTGCTCCACAACTCGGAGGAGCCCAGAAACAAAGCGGCGGTGAGCACACCGAGCACGAGACGATTGATGACGGGATCGAGATGCCGGTGATCGAGATGCACCGTCAGCGTGCCGTCGCGCATCCGTGCGAGCAGCTCCGACAAATGGCGCGGCATGAGGCCGAGCAGCCGCTCCCAGTCCCGATACGCGCGCCGCGTTTTTCCCAGCAGCCTGCGCGGAGACAGCCGCCGCCGGATGATGCTCGGGTAGTAGCGGCTCATCAGCTCCGCGATGCTCACCTCCGGGCTGAACAGCCGCGAGGTGCCCTCCAGCAGGATGATGGTCTTCAACAGCAACGCCAGCGGCGGCGGCAGCGTGATGTGATGGCGGCGGATGATCCCGATGAGATTACTCAGCGCCGCGCCGACATCGATCTCATGCAGCGAGTGGCCGACGTAATCGGAGAGAAAATCATCGAGGTCGAGCCGCAGCCTGTCGCGCTGACAATCCACGGGCACCGAGCCGAGGCGCAGCACCATCTCGGTCACCTGCGATGAATCGTGCTCGACGATGGCGAACAGCAGCGACTCCACGTCCTCGCGCAGCTCGTCATCGATGCGGCCCACCATGCCGCAGTCCAGCACGCCCACCACGCAGCCGGGCATGAGCATGAGATTTCCCGGATGCGGATCCGCGTGGTAGAAGGCATCGCGGAAGACCATCTCCAGGTACATGTTTGCGCCGCGTTGGGCGAACTCGGTGAGATCCTCTCCGGAACTGTTCAATCCCTGCACTTCGTTGCCAGGGATGCCGTTCAGGCGCTCCATCGTCACCACGCGCCGCGAGCACAGGTCCCCGTAAACGCGCGGGATGTGGGCGGTGGAGTCATCCGCGAAGTTCTCCGCAAAGTCCTCCAGATTGCGCCGCTCGTAGGTGAAGTCCGTCTCGCGCAAAAGCGTGCGGCGGAACTGCCGCACGATGGCCACCGGCTGATACGGCTTCAGCATCGGCGAATGTTTTTCCATCAGCTCGGCCAGACCCTGCACGATCTCTAGATCAGTCGTGACCTTCTCAATGATGCCCGCCCGCAAAATCTTCACCACCACGCTGTCGCCATCATGCAGCCGCGCGCCGAACACCTGCGCGATCGACGCCGACGCAAGCGGCTGCTCTTCAAACTCCGCAAACAACTCGGAGATAGGCCGGCCGAAATCAGCCTCGACCGTGGCGCGCGCCGTCGCGGTGGGATCGGGCGGCACATTGGCCTGCAGTTCCGCGAGCTCTGCGGCCAGCGCAGGCCCGACGAGATCACCGCGCGTGCTAAGCATCTGCCCCAGCTTGATGAACGTGGTGCCCAGCTCCGTCATCGCCATGCGCACCTTCACCTCCGTGCTCACATCGCTGATCTTCTGGCCGTCCGAGCTGAGCAGCCGGTCCTTCAGCCATGCGTAGTCGAAGCCGCCGAACAAATCCGCGAGCCCGTATTTGCCGAGCACGGTGGCGATCTCGCCCAGCCGCTTTGCATGACGCTCGAGTCGGGAGAGGGTGTCGAGTTTCATGGGAGGTGTAAACGGATGGGTTCGGACGTTTGATCGGGCCGCGCCACTCTCGCCGCGCGGCGAGGGTCACTCAACTCAATGCGGTCCCTCGACGAACGCCGCCTCGCCCAGCTCCCACGAGAATCCCGCCGCGCGGACGGCTATCGCCTGCGTTTTCTCGGGCCACGACATCGAGAGCTGCCCGGCGGGCAGCACCTGCAGCGTGCGCCATTGATTCCCGCTGGCGGCCTGCACCACCCACCAGCGCGCCTGCGTGAGATAGCGCTCATCGATGAAGGACCACGACACGGACTTCGCCTTTCCGTTCTCAAACACCGGCTTCAAAAGCGGCACTGGAAGACTCGTCACACCGAGCCACGGCGTCGGCGGCGGCAGCGCCAGCGTGGTGTAGGCGCGCTGCCGCGTGAGCGTGCCGACCTTCCCCTTGTCCTTGAACAGCGCGCCGAAATTCCAATGCAGATGGCCCGGCGGTGAAACGTTGCCGCGCAGTCTCACCGCGCTAATCTGGCGGAGAATCTCACCAGGGCCGCGATCCCCACCCACGCGGTCAACCGCCATGCCAGGGAAGACATGCCTGCCCGCCGTGTTCTGGCTCAGCCACCAGTCATAGTAGGTGGTGAAGCTCAGCTTCGCCGGCTCGATCGGCCAGTAGAGCTGCGGCGCCATGTAGTCCACCCAGCCGCTCTGCAGCCACTTCAGTGAGTCCGCGCCCATATCCTCGTATGGATCCAGCCCGCCGCCGGTGCCTGACGGGACGTTCGGCCGCCACAATCCAAAAGGGCTCACGCCAAACATCACCCACCTCTTTGCCGCTTTGATGTCGCCGTAAACTCCTTGGATGAGCGAGTCCACATTTTGCCTCCGCCACGCATTGCGCTCCAGCATTCCGCCCGTCGCCTGATACGCCTGATAAGTCTTCGCGTCTGGAAACTCGATCACCTTCCCGTCGCCTCCCTTCACCGGATACGGGTAAAAATAATCGTCCAGATGCACGCCATCCACGTCATAGCGGCGGACCACATCGAGCACCACCGCGCGCGTGCGCTCGTTCACTCCCGGCTCGCCAGGGTTCATCCAGATGTTCTTGTCGTAGCGCAGCGTCCACTCCGGATGCTGCACGCGGATGTGCGTGCCGCCTGGCTCATGCTTGTCCCCGGCGAGCGCCCGATACGGATTGAACCACGCATGAACCTCGAGCCCGCGCTGATGCGCCTGCGCCACCATGAACTCCAGCGGATCCCACTCCGGCTCAGGCGGCCGGCCCATCTTGCCGGTGAGGAACGGCGACCACGGCTCGATGGCCGACTTGTACATCGCATCGCCAGCGGGCCGCACCTGGAAGATGATCGCATTGAGCCGCAACGCCGCCGCCGCCTCGATCTGCTTCAGCAACTGCGCCTTCTGCGTCTCCCCCGGCAATCCCGGCGCGCTCGGCCAGTCCACGCCAAAAACAGTCGCGATCCATGTGCCGCGAAACTCGCGTGCGGGGAGCGGCGGGGAGCGGAGTTGCTGCGACCACGCGAGGCCTGCGGAACAAAGCACGGCCCCGATTAGAAGGGATCGAAACCAATGATGATCCGGGGTCGTTAGAGAAAACCTCATTTGAAATCGTGCGCTGAACCAAGGAGCTTTCGCGATGCGCGCAACTCATAGTTGAACGAGTGCGCTACGCTCAAGCGCTTCGCGGTTGTCGATGCTTGGGGTGATTTGGAAGGTGGTGTGAAGCGGTGGTGCATGAGCAGTGCCTCGGTGGCAATAGCGGCCAGCCTATGAAGAGCCTTCCAGTGGATATTTTGTCTCCGTTAGCTTCAAACGCTACCTCTGGAACGGGAAGTGCCAAAAGCGATCCCTTATACATAAGGCAACAGCCGCCAGACCGGTGAAATAGGGGCCCTCAGGTGGTCCGCTGCGACTCGTTCAACAACCGTTATCATTGCGGCTTCGCGCAATGATAACGATGTCCGTTCGCCCTCATTGGTGTATGTGGTGTCATTGATCTGGTTCGGGTTCGTCGGTGGCGGGCTGAAGCAGGATGGACTCGATCTGTCCTGCTAGGGGCGCATTAGCAACGGTAATGGCGATGTATGAAGTCTCATCGAAATCGTGATCGTCAGGGAAAGCGATGTCACGGAAAAAATGAACTGCCTCGGCGAGTGTGTCCGAGCTGTGCCATGTGCTCATCAAGATAAACGAAGGATCATGAGAGGCATCTCCGACGTAAACCTCATCGAATACATCATGAACTCGCTCACAATCCGGACCCCAAGTGCAAACAGTGGTCAGCCCTGACTCTAGAAGACTTTCGGCGGCTGCTGCGATAGTACTAGAAGACACGTCTCGACTGTCTCCGGCGATCAAAACGATAGAACGCTTTGATGGGAGTGTGAGTTCGGCGATCTCCTGGTAATTATTGACGACCACCGAATACATCGGTCGCTCGCTGAAAGAACTGTTTCCGAGAGACTTCATCGGTAGATTCTGTTTCTTGGGGCGAATAGCACGCTCAAAACAAAAATGTGAGTTTGTGTGTGACCGTTCTTTATCTCCGACCTTTTTGCCAGACGGGGATGGCGGTGTCGAGGTTATTTTACCGTCAAATGCCGGCATCAACCCCGCAGCATCGGCCGCGCTTTCTCCCTGGGCCACGCCCGCCATGGCTGCGTTCTACCCTGTACTGGACCGACCCCACCCGCCCCGGTCTCACGGTCGATTTGACTTCAAATCGACGGCGAGAGCCGGGACAAGTAGGGCCGGAATCCAACTGAAAAACACCACTGACCAAAAGCACGCACACCGCCGTCACGCGGCCATGCGCACCACTTCCACGCTCCAGAAGCTCTGGCCCGTGCTGCCGCCCACGGCGGCGATGCGGAAGGCAAACACCTTCCCCAGCTCCATGTTCGTGCAGAGGTAGCGGGAGGCCGTGGTGGTGTCAAAGGCCGTCCACGTGCGCTCCATCGTATCGGCAGGGGAGCATTGGATGTTGAAAGCACGCGCCTTGGCTGGGCCCTTCCACGTCAGTGCCATATTTCCGGCCGTACCGTTTAGGTCCAATTTGAGGTCGGTCGGGGGTGCCAGCATGCCCACAGGGCGTGGGTTGGCGCGCACGGCAAAGCCGGCGCTGTTGATCACGCTGGTGTTCCCGTTGCTGATCAGTTGCACATAGGCGCCGCGCATCTTGAACATGCCATCGAGGGTGCCGCGACTGAGGTTCTTGCCACCCACGGCATCGCGCAGCAGCGCCTTGAGCTGCTCCACATACGTCACCTTCTCAGTCAGATCCAGCGCCGCCGCCGTCATCTCCGCCAGGGTAGGGGAGGGCGTTAGGAAGTTCGGGTTGCCCACCATCGCATCGTTTTGCGCGGTCACGCCCACGATGAAGTCCGTGTCGGGGAAGCCCAGGATGCCTAGCTTCACCACGCCGCCGTCATCGACTGGCAGCACCACCGGGTCCAGCGTCGCGTAGTGCGCGCCGGAATTGAAATACGTTTGCCCGTAAATCGGCGGGGCTCCGGCACCGGGGTTGCCGGGCAGGCCATTGACCGCACTGCCCGTGGGGATGGCAGGCGGCGGACCGCCGAACACGCGGGCTTGGGTTGCAGGGGCCGCAGGCAGGCCTGCGGAAGAAGGGGCACGCGTGGCAGCGGAGCTGCGGGCGGGCGCACGTAGGTTGGACTTATTTTTCATGAGTTTGCTATGTTTGTGTTTGTTTCCATTTGTTGAGCCAAGCCCCGGTCACACGACCGTTGCTCAGCTTATGGATAATATATTGTATCTTGAAATAATGGCAAACATTATTTATTAAAAGTATAGAAATTCAATGCTGGCCTGAAACTAAAGCCATCCAGAGCCTCTGCTGCACACCAAGAACATCACCCGCGCGACGTTTGCTGCCGCAGCACAAACACCAACGCTGCCTCCAGACGCTCGGCTTATCTCACATGCTCTGTTCCATTTCGTCTAGCGAAGCCGCTGAGTCCTGTAACGCGGACGTCTCGTCCGGCGTTTTTTGGCGGGCTTCAAGCCCGCCCGGCAGCGCGGACGACACATCCGCGTGACGGCACCGGGCCATGAATCAGCGGTTCCCGAGCCCAAAGACACGGACATGCGGGTGAACCAAAAATGTCACTGATGACCCAGCCGGATCATTCCAGTATCGAAAAGACGGGCCTAGACGCACCCCTCCAAGCACTCCGGCGCTCCCTGTGCCCATCCTTATCCTTCATCCGGTGGTGCGATGAGTTCCCCGAAACGAGCATGCGCTCCGCCTGATCTCGCCAGCTTTTTGCGCCGACAGAGGCTCCGTTTTCACCGACCCAGATGGAGTTCCCACCGTTCAGGATGCAGTCTCCCTCGTGGATACTCCTTGCCCATCAATCGGCGGCTGGTTTCCGTCAGCCGAATCCCGGTAACGATTGGTGAATTTGGGTTTTCTATTGATCGGTACGCGGTTTCTATCAATCGGAAGGCCGTTTCTATGAATGGAAACGCAATTTCCATCAATCCCCAAGCGATTTCCATCAATGGAAAAGCAATTTCTATTAATAGAAACGCAGTTTCTATCTGTCGAAACGCCATTTCTATCTGTCGGAATGCAGTTTCCATCTGTCGGAATGCAGTTTCTATCTGTCGGAACGCGGTATCTATCTGTCGGAATGCAGTTTCCATCAGTCGAAAACCCGTTTTCACCAATGGGTAAACCGCACCCGCGCTTCCCATCCACGCATCCTCCGCCCGCCCTCCGCACCCTGCCCGATCCCCGGCAGCATCGCCACGGCCCGCCCCAGATGGGTGGCCGCAGTGTGCTGGCAGGCCCATCTCACCCGAACTGCGCGTTTGAATTCCCGCTTTCCCACCGCAAGCCGTTGACGCGTCCCATCGGCCCGCTCAACCTACCCCGAACCCACGAGAGCGACACCCCACCCTCACTCGCGGACTAAACTTTCGAGGCCGCCAACATCCTTTTTTCCGAGCATCAATCCTGAAGATCAGGTAAAAGTGTGGTCGGAAGGCTCTGAATAATCGCTTCGTTTTGGAAAAAGTCCTCGCAAGCTCGGTGTGCAGCGGCTTGCATCCGGTTAACCTTTTGGTAAAGGTCCTTTATAAGCCGAGCATTCTCAGCTATGTTCACGGGCAACTTGGCAAATCCGAGGGATCTGGCCAATGACGACTCCGACCTAACTGGTTTGAAGGGATGCATTGATCCGTCAATACTATGGCCCGTCATCGTAATGAGCCAACGATGACATTTGTCGTCAAATTTTCCGAGTGCCAGTCCTACCTGACAGCGGGCGTCCACATGATGTTGACGTAT
>JANOBO010000279.1:0-13116 GCA_031411695.1 Verrucomicrobiaceae bacterium | reverse complement strand
CGGCGCTGCAGGAGCGCCCATCCCAAAAGCGCGGCAACGATCGTGAAACTGGCGGCGAGAGTCTTCCCGCCGCGCCACGGCGTCCACCATGGCACCGCCTTCAGCACCACGATGTCATCCGCTGTGCGAAGATCAAAGCGCGCGCTGGACGCGCGCAGGCCATCGGATGATCGGTACGTATCGTCGTAGTCCAAGGAAACCACGCCGGTGAAGCGTGCCGTGCATCCCGGATGGAAGTTCGCCGGCAGTGCTTCGGGTTTGCAGCCTGCGAGGAAGGCGCGCGAGTAGCTGCCCGAGTTCAGCAGTGTCAGGCGCATCTCGTCTTGCAGGTGCTCCACATGAACGAGTTCGCCGACCACACTGACCACCGTGTGATTCAGGTCCGCCCGCGTGCCGGATCCACGCACCGCATCTTGACCGGCACCGGTGATCAGAGTGCGCACATCGGTGGCCAGCGGCGGTGGCATTTCGCCCGTGCCTGTCTTGCGCACGACAGCATGGACCAGCGAGGATACCGGTCCGCCCAAGCTCACGAAGCCGCTCGCCTCCACGAGATCCCCGGGAGTAAGTTCGGGAAACTTGCCTTCGATCTTCAATCCGTGTCTGCCTTCCTGAATGAAGAGACACTTGCTGCCATGCGCCGTTACCACGCCACGCACCCGGCAGCGATTGAGAATCAAATGTCGTCGCTGGAAGGTGCGCAGCTCATTGATCGGAACCAGCCTCGCTAAAAACGCATCGGCGCTCAGCGCGGGCTTGATGACGGTGATGTCGTTCGCGTCATTCGCCTGCACGGAGGGGATGGCGATCTCCGCGCGGCTGTTGAACAATGGCAGCGACACACCCGTGACGCGGATGTGGGCATCGACGAGGCTCTCACAGTCGAGTGCGGAGGCGTTCACGACGACGACTGGAAACTCACCTTCACCGCGTCCCACGATCAAAACGCGCCCGGCTGTGTCGGCGCCGGGTTTGATTTCCCGCACCACCCCATCGAGCATGACCCGCTGGCCTTCGAGCGCACCGCTGGCGAGGTGCGTCAGGAACGTGGATTCCGCAGCTGGCATGACGCCCTCCCCGGTCACCGTGATCTCGCGCGGGATCACGCAAGGCGCGTAGCCCCCGCTGTCCGTCACACCCGTGACGCGGGCCTTGAATCCTTGCTTCAGGTCCGCGCCCCACAGTTCAGTCTGGGTGCGGTCCACCACGCCCCGCATCTCCGCTTGCCGCACATCCACATACACTGCTTCCGTTCCATCATGAACCAGCAGGCCGTGGAAATCCCCGCCCGCCCTCCAGGTGACCACCCCCTCGATCTGCACCGGAAGTGCCGCAGAGGCAGTCTTTCTCGAGAGCTGCCGAACTGCCTTTGCGGACAAGGGCAAAGATTTCCTGTCGGGCTCCCCGAAGGCTAGAGGCGGCGTGCAAAACCACCCACCTCCCGTTGCAAGCAGAGGCAGTACCTTCAAAAGTTGCGTGCAAACCGAGTTCATTCGCTAGAAAACATAAAGAATATATGCTGATCGGTAGGCTGGCACATTCGGACCATGGGATGATTATAGTGCGCGTCTAGCAGAAATTTCATTCGTGCAACGCAGCGCCCATTTGCCCACACAAGGCAAGAAATCTAGCATTAAGCAGTGGGATTGAACATCGGCGGCACCTAATGGAGCCGCGCGACACGGTTGGGCAGCGGGCGCAGCTCGCGCCGGAGTTCCGAGTGGGTCCTCAGGGATGACTTGGTTTCCATGCCTCATGTGAGTGCATGATGAGAGGGCCGCCGGTAAGCGCGGCGGATGCTCGGTTTCTCCGGTTTTGAAGCCTGGCAAATCCGGACCTCCCCTCAGGCATTAACTAAAACCGACAGAGCCCTTGATAGCAATCGGGAGCCAGCGGGCCATCACCCTCCTTCGAGGATCGGCACTGCCTGCTCCTTCATCCATTGAATCGCAGCGTCGTCTGCGAGGATGGCTCACTTGATGCCGACAACCATTGAGTCCGGCCCGATGAGGTGCTCCACACGGCAGTCGCGAAAGCCGCATTCCTGCATCCAGCCAATACAATCTGCGCCGGAGTAGTCGAAGCCTCCGGGGGTCTCGATGAGCATGTTCAGACTCATCATGAGCCCAAAGGCGTTCTGGGAGCGGTCGTCGTCGATGATTGAATCGTAGATCACCACCGCGCCTTCGTCGGGCAGCGCCGCGTGGGCTTTGCGCAGCAGCATCTTTTTTTGACCGAGATCCCAATCATGCAGGATGTGGCCCATGAGGATCACGTCAGCCGTCGGCAGCGCGTCGGTGAAGAAACTTCCTGCGGAAAAAGAAACGCGTTCCGTGAGCCCACACGTGGCGATGTAGTCCGCGAAGATGGGCTCCACCTCCGGCAGGTCGAAGCCGATGCCTCTCATGTGCGGGTTCGCCAGGGCGATCTGCGTCACAAGATCGCCCTGCGCCGTTCCGATGTCGGCGCATGACTTGTACCCTGCCCAGGGGAATTGGCGCGCGATCGCCATGTTCGCCCCACGGCTCACGCCGGACATGGCGTGGAGAAACTCACGCAGCCTGGTGGGATCGGCATACACGGCGGCGAAAATATCATCACATCCCTTCGATTCGTTCTGCTGCTCCCCTGTGCGCAAGGCCGTGGTGAGCGCTCCCCAGAACGGATACAGCCGGCTGTTTGCCATCTCCAGAATGCCGCCGATGTAGGATGGCTTCGACTTGTCGAGGAATTGATCCGTCGCCGGCGTGTTCCCGTAGATGCCATCCGCGCGATCGAGAAAGCCCAGCGCGACGAGCGCATCAAGAAAATCGCGCGCACCGCGAGGATGCAGGCCGTGCCTCACCTGGAGAGTGGGGAGATCTGCAGTCTGCTTTGCCAAGCCGGTGAACAGCTGCAGCTCCACGGCGCTGAGGAGCGTCTTCGACGGCCAGAACGCAAGGCCGGTCTTCAGGATGAGATCAGGTGAGATCGGCTCCATGGGAATGGCCCGTGCGCTCCCGTGGAGGGAGCGTGAACGGGGATGGAGTTAAAAACGAAAGCCGACTTTCAGGGAAGCGGTCCAAGACTTCGGATCAATCTCAGCGCTGATGCGCGAGCTGCCGTAGCTCTGCGTCTCCGCCCATTGATAACCACCGGAGGCCTCGATGAAGACAGTCTCGCTCAGGTCCACCCGCGCGCGGACCTCGCCGTAGGCTCCGAATGAAGTCTGCGTGCCGGAATCATCCGCACGGCTGCCGGCGGTGAAGGTGCCGAACTGGCCGGGAACTTCCTGGAAGATCTCCTGCGTGCCTCGGAAATCACCGTCGGTGATGATGAGCATCGGACCGAAGCTCAGCCCGATCTCAAAGCTCTCGGTCACGCGCTTGGAAAACGTGACCCCTGCGTGGATTTGATGAATGTCCCCATCAAAGCGGGACGCATCCACGGTGTAACGTTCATCGGCGGACTCGCCGGCGACGAACTCGCCATCGAAACCGCTAGTGTGTGAGTCGAACGTGGCAAAGCTGTATCCGAGCCCGAGCCGGATCGTGAGCCCATCGCTCTTTGAAATCGTGCGGCCCAGTTCGATGCCGGGGCTGACCAGCAGCTCGTCATCAGACTCGGCATACGCAGCCGCGTTCAGGGATGGAATGCCTGCGGTGCTGAACGACACCTCCACCTCGCGGAGGCTGGCGCCGAGGGTGACGTCCCACGCGGGACCTTCATCAACGAAGGCGGCGCTTTGCTGCACGGTGGCCTTGCCGTCTCCGGCCTGGATCAAACTAGGGGCGGCACTCGCTGTGAGCGTCAGAAGGGAATACAAAAGGTTTTTCATGGGTGCGGTTTTGCGTGGTGGGTTTGTGAGACATCTGCATGTCGCGTGACACACGGATCAGAGATCGTTTCGGAGTCGAAGTTTCTTTTCGCAATTTTACGCGGGACGAGAGCACTGGACTCTCGAATTGAGCGCGGCTGGAGAGCACGCGGCGATTTGGCGGAGAACCAGGGCGGCCTGCCATCACTCCGGCATCTGCACGCGGCGGCCGGCTTCTTTGCAGAGACCCAGAAAGGTGCGCTCGGCGAGGCTGAGCGGGCGGCCCTTCAGCGTGCTGGCCACCCAGCGGCGGTGGAGTTTCGCGCGGGGCAGGGGAATGGCGACGAGCTGACCGGCGGCGATCTCGGCCTGCGCGGTCCAGCCGGCGGCGACGGCGACGCCGATGCCGAGCTTGGCGAGCTCCTTCATCGCCTCGGTGCTGCCGAGTTCGATGAATGAGGTAAGGCGGATGCCTTGTTTGAGGAAGAACTCGTTGACCATGGCGAAGCTGAGGCTGTTGCGGCTGGAGACAATCAGCGTCTGCGCCATGGCATCGCGCGCCCGGGGCTTCGTCTGCGTCCAAGGATGCAGCGGTGAGACGAGGAACTGCAGCTCGTCCTCGAAGATGGGATGGCATTCGAGACGCGAGACATCTCCGGGGCGCAGGGTGACGCTGAGGTCGATCTCGTTCTTCACGAGGCGCTCGATGGTGTCCGGTGTCTCGCCGGGGACGACCTTGATGTCGTAGAGCGGGAAGGATTCCTTGAACTCGCGGAATACGGTGGGCAGGATGAATTGCGAAGCGGCGGCGGTGCAGCCGATGCGCAGTCGGCCGCGCGGTGTCTGATCGAGCGCTCCTAGGCTGACGCGCGCGCTGGACATGGTGCGCAGGATGTTTTCCGCGTGGGGCAGAAACTCGCGGCCGTGATGTGTGAGATGCACGGCCTTCCCCTGACGGTGGAAGAGCTGGCAGCCGAGGTTGTTCTCCAAAGCCTTGATCGCATGGCTGACTGCAGATTGGGTGAGGTGCAGCTCGCGCCCTGTCTGGCTGAAGCTGCCGCATGCGGCGAGCACGACGAAGGCGCGGACCTGACGGGAATCGAGGATTTCATCCATGAATGCCATTCATGCATCGAGTGAATAACTTTGCGAATGCTTTATAGCGGAACACGGCCACTTGGCACCGCTGCTGCTTGAGGAGGAATGAGCATGGCAGTCATCGACACAGTTTCAGCACGCGCGCTTTCAGGAGTCACCCAGCCGGTGAGGATCGGCTTTGTGCCGCTGGCAGACTGCGCGCCGCTGCTGGTGGCGGAGGAGCGGGGGATGTTTCGCCGCCACGGTGTGATGGTGCGGCTGAGCTGCGAGGTGGGCTGGGCCACGGTGCGGGAGAAGCTGCTGTATCGTCAGCTCGATGCCGCGCACGCGATCGCGGGCCTGGCGCTCGCGCTGCGCATGGGCATCAGCTCGCCGCCGATGGCGGTGGTGGCGCCGTTCGTCTTCAACCTTCATGGGAATGCCATCACGCTGAGCCGCGATCTGTGGAACCGCGGCGTGCGCGACGCGGCGAGCCTGCACAAGCTGCTGCGCTCGAGCCGGGGGCGCGTGCTCACGCTCGGTGTCGTGTCGCGCTATTCCTCGCACGCCTTCCTTGTGCGGCAATGGCTTGCGACGGGCGGCATCGTGAATGATGACCGCGTGCGCACCGTGGTGCTGCCACCGACCCAGATGGCGTCCAATCTCGAGGCCGGCCTGATCGATGGATTTTGCGTCGGAGAGCCGTGGAATTCGGTGGCCGTGGACTCGGGCGCGGGATGGATCGTGGCGACGAGCGCGCAGCTCGCGCCGAATCATCCGGAGAAGGTACTGCTGACTTCGGAGCGATTCATCGAGGAGCACCGAGACCAAGCGGGCGCCATCGTCGCCGCGCTGCGCGAGGCGTGCGCTTTTTGCGATGAGGCGGGGAACCGCCCCGAGGTGGTGCGCATCCTCGTGGGGAGCGGCCACTTTCCCGACTGCGCCCACACCTTGCATCAGTCGCTCATCGGTCCGCTACAGCTCGGCACGGGCGGCACGATGGATGCGGCGGACTTTCACATCTTCCACCGCCGCGATGCGAACACGCCGACGCGGGAGAGAGGCTCATGGCTTGTCCATGAGTTCATCCGCCAGGGAATCATAACCCCGCGGCAGCGCCAGGCCGCAGAGGCGGCGCTCGATGAGTGCTGGGCTCCGCTGCCTCAGGAGAATGTCCGACACACAAAGAAAACCATCCGTCAAAAATCATCAACCCTCACCACAGCATGAACGCCCTCACACATCCATCGATCACACGTCGCTCGCTCATCCAACGCTCCACCGTCGCCGGTATCGGCGCGCTTCTTTCCGGCCTGCCGAAAGGCTGGGTCGGCAGTGCCTACGCCGATGATTCGCCGGAGATGCCCGACGTGAAGCTCGGCATCATCGCGCTCACCGACTGCTCCAGCATCATCCTCGCCCACGAGAAAGGCATGTTTAAGAAGTTCGGCATCAAGTCCACCGTGAGCAAAGGCGCGAGCTGGGCTGCGATCCGCGATTCACTCACCAACGGCGACATCCAGGCCACGCACATGCTGCTCGGCATGCCCATCGCCAGCACCATGGGTCTAGGCGGTGCTCCGAAGAAACCGATGATCGCGCCATTCATTTTGAATCGCAACGGCCAGGCCATCACGCTCGCCAACACTTTCAAAGGCAAGGTCGCCGCCGATCCGAAAGCTCTGAAGCCATTCGTCGATGAAGCGAAAGCCAAGGGTAATCCACTGACCTTCGCGATGACCTTCCCGCCGGGCACGCACGCGATGTGGATCCGCTACTACCTCGCCGCCGGCGGCATCAATCCAGGCGATGCCGCTGGTGCCGGCGCGGATGTTTCTCTCATCACCGTTCCGCCTCCGCAGATGGTGGCGAACATGAAGGTCGGCAAGATGGACGGGTTCTGTGTCGGCGAGCCTTGGAACGCCAAGACAATCGCCGACGACATCGGATTCACCTCCATAGCCACACAGGGCATCTGGAAGGATCATCCTGAAAAAGTCTGCGCGTTCACCGAAGAGTTCGCCGAGAAAAATCCGAAGACCGTGAAGGCCGTGATGAAGGCGCTGCATGAGGCAGGCGTGTGGCTCGACAAAATGGAGAACCGCGAGGAACAGTCGCAGATCGTCAGCGCGGCCACTTACATCAACTGTCCGCCGGAAACGATCCTCGGTCGTCTGCAAGGCAAGTACGACATGGGCGACGGCCGCAAGATGCGCGACCCCGATTACATGATCTTCAGCGACCGGAACTGCAACTACCCGCAGGCCAAGTTCGCCAAGTGGTGGCTCACGCAGCTCCGCCGCTGGGGCTTCGTGGAAGGCGCGCCTGATTATAAGGGTGTCGCGAAACAAGTGATGCGCTCCGATCTCTATGAAGAAGCGATGAAGGAGATCGGATACGCGCACGGCGGAGCCGATGACAAGGCGGAGACGCTCTTCGACGGCGTGACCTTTGATCCGAAGGCGGACCTCGAGGCCTACGCCGCGTCCTTCGCGGTGAAGACGCTCAAAGCGTGATGCATCCGACCCATCAGTCGGATCCGACCGATCCGACTGATCTTCCTCATCAATACCCATGAAACACTTCAAACTCGACTCCATCCTCCTGCCACTCGCGGCCATCCTGGCATGCGGCTTTCTGTGGTATGTCATCGCTGGGAGGTCGGTCACGACCACCAAGAAGGACGACTGGGGTGACACCGTGAAAGTCACAAAGCGCAAGGGCATCTCCGCAGATCTTCCGACTCCGGCGGAGACTTGGAAGGCGAGCAAGCTCTACGTCACGGATCCCTTCGCCAAGCGCGGCGAGCTCGACCAGGGCATCCTGCGCTTCACGTGGATGTCGCTCGTGCTCGTGGCGCAGGGTTACTTCATCGCGCTGGTTGTCGGCACGCCAATTGGCTTCTTCCTCGGCCTGTCGAAAAAGTTCACCACCGCGTTTGATCCGATCATTCAGGTGCTGCGGCCAGTTTCACCACTCGCCTGGCTGCCGCTCGGGATGATTCTTTTCAGCGGTGTGAAGATCGTCAACGGCGACGGCCGCACCACCTTCGGCGCGTCCGATGCCGCCGCGCTTTTCACCATCGCCATCTGCGCAATGTGGCCCACGGTGATGAACACCGCGGTCGGTGTACGCGCCGTGCCGCAGGATTACCTGAACGTGGCAAAGGTGCTGAAGCTCTCGAGGAGCAAGACGCTGTGGAAGGTGCTCGTGCCCGCTACGCTGCCCTACATGTTCACCGGCTTCCGCCTCAGTCTCGGAATCGCGTGGCTGGTGATCGTCGCGGTGGAGATGCTAACCGGCAGGCCCGGTGTCGGCGGATTTCTCTGGCAGCAATACAACGCGAACAGCTACGCGCACATCATCCTGTGCATCCTCACCATCGGCGTGGTGGGATACGTGCTCGACCGGCTGATGTCGGTGGTGGAGTGCAAATTCAAGACCGCCTGAATCGGCAACCTTCACACCCCATGGCACTGATCGAAATCAAGCAGGCATCCAAAGGCTTTGGCACCGAGGGTGCCAGGACTGAGGTCTTGAAAGGCATCAACCTCTTCGTCCAAGAGGGTGAGTTCATCGTCATCATTGGTTACTCGGGCTCGGGCAAGACGACGCTCGTCAACTTGATCTCCGGTCTCGGGCGCGCGGATTCCGGTGACGTGCTGATGGATGGCAGGGCGATCACCGGTCCCGGGCCGGATCGCGGACTCGTTTTCCAAAACTACTCGCTGCTGCCATGGCTGAATGTGACGGAAAACATCGCGCTCGCCGTCGATGAGGTGTTTCCTGACTGGACGAAAGGGCAGCGTGCCGAGCATGTCGCCAAATACATCGCAATGGTGAAGCTCAGCCCTGCGGCGCACAAGCTGCCGAGGGAACTCTCCGGCGGCATGCGGCAGCGGGTCTCCGTCGCGCGTGCGCTTGCGATGACGCCGCGGGTGCTGTTGCTCGACGAGCCGCTGAGCGCGCTGGATGCGCTGACGCGCGCGACCTTGCAGGATGAGATCAGCGACATCTGGCTGAAGAACAAGACCACGGTCATCTGGGTCACAAATGATCCCGACGAGGCCATCCTCCTGGCGGACCGGGTGATCCCGCTGCTGCCCACATCACCCGCGACGCTTGGAGAAGCACTCACCGTGGACATCGAACGGCCGCGCGACCGAAAGGCCATCAATCACGATCCGCGTTTCAAGAAGCTGCGTGCGCAACTCATCAACACGCTGCTCGACGCAAAGGGGAAAAACAAAGTGAAATCCAGCCGCAAGCTCGTGCTGCCTGACATCCTGCCCGAAGACCTGACGAAGGTGAACACGCTGCAGTTCCTCAATCGCCGCGGACCGAAGCGGCGCAATGAACTGAAACTCGAAGAAGTGGAGGTGACCGCGTGAGCGTTCCGAACCCTAAAATGCTGGAGTTGGACAGGCTGTGGAAGTCATACGACACGCCCACGGGGCCGGCGGTCATCGTCAAAGACTTCAACCTTCGTTTGAAGGAGGGCGAGTTCGCCACGCTCATCGGTCACAGCGGCTGCGGCAAGAGCACCGTGCTCATGATGGTGGCCGGCCTGAGCGAGTTGACGAAGGGGAACATCATCCTCGCGGGCAAGGAGTCCGTCGGCCCGGGGCCGGATCGCGGGATTGTGTTTCAATCGCCATGCCTGCTGCCGTGGATGACCGCTTTTGAAAATGTGATGCTCGGCGTGAACCAGGTCTATTTCACCGCGAGCAAACTGGAGCGCCAGCAGATGGCCGAGTACTATCTCAGCATCATCGGGCTCGGTGATGCGATGCACAAGCGGCCGGCGGAACTCTCGCAGGGAATGCGGCAGCGCGTCGGCATCGCGCGCGCGTTTGCGCTTCAGCCGAAGATGCTGCTGCTCGACGAGCCGTTCGGCATGCTCGACTCCCTCACGCGCTACGAGCTTCAGGAAGTGCTGCTCGAACTGTGGCGGCGCAACCGCATCACCACGCTCATGGTCACGCACGATGTGGATGAGGCGATCTTCCTTTCCGACCGCGTCGTCATGATGACGGACGGTCCTGAAGCCGAGGTGGGCGACATCTTGCGCATCCCTTTCGAGCGCCCGCGCAATCGCAAGCAGATCATGGAGGACCCGCGCTACTACGAGTTGCGCGAGCGCCTGATCACCTTCCTCAACGAGCGCTCTCACGTCCGCCCGAGCCGCGAACCCAATTTCGTCCCCTCACAGGAACTCGCCGCCGAGATGCCAGGCCAGCATCTCTCCATGGCGACTCCTGTGGCGGGATGATCCCTGAAACCCAAAAAAAAACTCCCAAATGAAACACAACACACTGCTCTGCCTGCTCCTGCTGTTCACCGGCCACGCTCTTGCGGGGCCAGATGATTCCTCCGAAAAAAATCCAAAGGCTCCGGTCGCCGTCACACCGAAGCCCGAGGACAATCCGCTTTCGTTCTTCGATGGGAAGCTCGTCTTCGACTTTCAGGAGAAGATGCGATTCGAGTACCGCGAGAACAATTTCGACTTCAACGACAGCATCAATTCCGTGACGGACGACTCCTGGCTGCTCCAGCGCGCGCGGCTCGGCATGAAGATCAAACCGGTGGATTGGTTTACCTTTTACGTGCAGGGCCAGAGCTCGTTTGAGATCGACTCCGACCGACCAAACGATCCCGGCGTGCTCGGCGCGGAAGGTGATGATCCCATTGACATTCGCCAAGCGTGGATCGCCCTCGGCAGCAAGGATGTGAACCTCACTGTCGGCCGGCAGGTCTTCTCGTATGGTGATGAGCGCATCCTCGGTCCGCTGGACTGGAACAATCTTGGCCGCACCTTTGACGCGGCCCGGTTCCACTACGCCAAGAGCGACTGGTGGGTCGATGTGTTCGCGGCATCCGTCGTCACCTTCGACAAGGACGGGCTGAACGCCTCCGACCTCTTCGACAATCAAGGTGTGGGCCGCGATCAGATCCTCAGCGGTGTCTATTTCAGCAGCACGGGCCTTGTGCCCTGGCAGGTCACCGACTTCTACGGCCTCGAGCTGCACGAAAGCTCCGCCGCAGGGAAGACCGACTTTGTCACGCTCGGCACGCGCATGAAGGCGGATCCGAAGAAGCTGCGCGGCTGGGATTATGACACGGAGATGGCGGTGCAGTTCGGTGATGTGAAGAGCAAGGATCTCACCGCCTTCGCCGGACATTGGGGCGTCGGTTATAACTGGCTGAAATGCCCGTGGAAGCCGCGTCTCGGCATCGAATACAACTACGCGACGGGTGACAGCAACGCGTCCGATGGAAAGGTCGGCACATTCCAAAACCTGTATCCCACGAACCATAAGTTCTACGGCTACATGGACGCATGGGCGTGGCAGAACATCCACAATCCCGCGATCAGCTTCAGCGTGCAGCCGACGGCAAAGCTGAAGGTGTCGCTGGATTATCATCTGTTCTGGCTGGCGACGACGAGCGATGCCTGGTATCGCGCAAACGGCACATCCGCCGTGAGGCCGATCACGCCGGGAGCGGATAACTTCGCAGGCTCGGAGCTCGACCTCACGCTCGCCTACAGGGTGAACAAGAATCTCAGCCTCCAGGCTGGATACAGCCGCTACTTCGCCGGCAGCTACCTCAGCGATGCCGGCTCCAAAAAGTCGGACGACGCCGACTTCGCCTACATGCAGGTGCAGATCGACTTTTAACCTTCACACGAGACCAAAGCGTCCATGACCAGCACCCCCATCATCCCGGAGAGCGCGCCGTTCACATCCGAGCAGCGCTCGTGGCTCAACGGATTCCTGGCGGGTGTGCTGAGTCGAGGCAACCCGCCCACGGACGGTGCCTCCGCATTGTCCGTGGGTGCCGCCTCCGTGGCGAGGGAACCGCTGCTCGTGCTCTTCGGCAGTCAGAGCGGCAATGCGGAGAGCTACGCAAAGAAGCTCGCCAAGGAAGCCGTCGCCAGAGGATTCGCCGCACGCGCCACCGGACTCGATGCGATTCAAGCGGTCGATCTCGCGAGCGAGAAGAATGTGCTCATCATCAGCAGCACGTGGGGTGAGGGCGACATGCCGGACAACGCGCAGGGCTTCTGGGAAGCCATCAATCAAAACGGCAGCTCGCCGAAACTCGACGGCGTGCGCTTCAGCGTCCTCGCGCTTGGCGACAAAAATTACGGCGACACTTTCTGCCTCGCCGGCAAGAAACTCGACGCGCGCCTTGAGGAGCTGGGCGCCAAGCGCGTGACCGAGCGCGTGGACTGCGACGTGGACTTCGACGGACCTGCGAAGAAGTGGAGCGCGTCAGTTTTCGCCGCGCTCGCTCCGGGCGGCACCGCACTTCTGGTCGTGAGCGAACCTGAGATCGAAGAAGCCTCCGGCTACTCGAAGAACAAGCCATTTCCATCCTGCCTCCTGGCGAACTATGCCCTGAATGCCAAGGGATCGGCAAAAGACACGCGGCACATCGCCTTCTCCCTCGAAGGCTCAGGGTTGAACTACGAAGCCGGTGACGCGCTTGGTGTTTGCGTTCAGAACTGTCCGGAGGTCGTGGACTCGGTGATCAGCGCATTTGGATTTGATCCTGATGCTGCCGTGCCCCTGCCGGACGAAACAACCGCGCCGCTGCGCGAGGCGCTTCTCAAGCATTACGGTGTGCGCGAATGGATGGGAAGGCCGCCCGACCGCAGCTTATCGCCCGCAGGATTTGTCGAGTCGCTGCGCAGTCTGCAGCCGCGGCTCTACTCCATTGCATCCAGTCCGAAAGCGCATCCGGCAGAAGTGCATTTGACGGTGGGCGTCGTGCGCTATGACAAGGACGGCATCGCACACAAGGGCGTAGCCTCCACCTTCCTCGCCGAGCGCCTCGCGCACGGCGGCACGACTGGTGTGTTCGTGCATCACTCGCCTCATTTTCGGCTGCCCGCCGATCCGAGCCTGCCCGTGATCATGGTTGGACCCGGGACCGGCATCGCGCCCTTCAGAGCTTTTCTGGAGGAGCGCGGTGCCACCGGAGCCAAGGGCAAGAACTGGCTCTTCTTCGGCGACCAACGCCGCGCGACGGATTTTCTCTACCATGACCAGATCATCTCATGGGTGGAAAAGGGACACCTCACGCGCCTCGACACCGCGTTCAGCCGCGATCAGGCCGAGAAGGTCTATGTGCAGAACCGCATGGTTAGCGCCGCCAGCGAGATGTGGCTGTGGCTTGAGGAAGGCGGCCACTTCTACGTTTGCGGCGATGCGACGCGCATGGCCAAGGACGTGGAC